>JAGCLY010000061.1 GCA_017646745.1 Clostridia bacterium | reverse complement strand
GGGCTATGCTCCGCTATGCGCGGAGCAGCTCCGTAATCCAAACTCCAAAGAAAAACCGTACCACAAGGGTACGGTTTTTCTTTGGAGCGGATTACGGGGCTCGAACCCGCCACCTCCACCTTGGCAAGGTGGCGCTCTACCAAATGAGCTAAATCCGCATATGGTGCCTCCGGTCGGAATCGAACCAACGACACAGGGATTTTCAGTCCCTTGCGCTACCAACTGAGCTACAGAGGCATATCGGTGGCGACTCGGATGGGGCTCGAACCCACGACCTCTAGCGTGACAGGCTAGCGCTCTAACCAACTGAGCTACCAAGCCAAACCGATATATGAACCTTTCGGTTCTGGTGGAAAGTACAGGGCTCGAACCTGTGACCCTCTGCTTGTAAGGCAGATGCTCTCCCAACTGAGCTAACCTTCCGTTGCAATGCTTTAATATTATAACAAAGCAATTTCGATTTGTCAAGTAGATTTTCAAAAAAAATCAAAAAAATCTTAAAAAAATGAAAAAGGCGGATTTTCACCGCCTTTTTAAAGCAAAATCAAATAGATTCGAGGGCAAAAATAACGTATTCCTCAGCCTCCAGGGTCTTAGAAACCTCGTCAGGGGAGGTGGAGAAATCACTGTTATGCACGTTAGCCTCGATACCAACGTTTCCGGATGTACCGCTACGGGGCTTAGTCACCTGAATGTCCGTAACACGGAACCTGGTGCGAATCATATCTATTGCGGTACGAACGTACTTGTCAGAGGAGATCTCAACGTAAATACCGAATCTGCGATACTTCTTGTTAAGTATATACTCAACACGCCAGAAAATGGTAACTGTAAGCACCGAACAAGCGAAGGTGATGATAGCGCCCTCGTAAAAGCCTGCGCCGAGCGCAATACCGATAGCCGCCGCGCACCAAAGTCCTGCCGCAGTAGTAAGACCGGTAATCTGGAACCTGCCCTTAAGCAGGATAGTACCTACACCAAGGAAACCTATGCCGGAAATAACCTGTGCCGCAACACGAAGGGGATCACCGGTACTGCTGGTCACAAGCGAGAAATAACCGATCATGGTAGTAAGAGTTGCGCCCATGCATACGAAAATGTGAGTACGCATACCTGCCGCTCGTCCCTGCTTTCCTCTTTCAAGACCAATGGTGCCGCCCATCAGCATAGCAAGAACAAGCCGTACCAATATAGAAACAATATTAAGCTCTCGCAAATAATCCATTATTTCTTTGATCCAGCCCATAAAATTCCCTCCTTGTTAGTGTTGTATGCAAAAAGTGCACACAAAGTACATTTACACCTACATTGTAGCACAAAAACATTAATTTTACAATAGCAAAAGAGCAAAAGACGAATTTTTATTTAGCAAAAGCATAAAATAAAGTGAAAAAACTCTTGACAAACCGAAAAACCTCTGCTATAATGTTAAGGCAATCAAAAATTTGGTGCAGTAGCCAAGTGGTAAGGCCCCGGTCTGCAACACCGTTATCCGCCGGTTCAAATCCGGCCTGCACCTCCAAAGAAAAAGGAATCCCTTGTGGATTCCTTTTTTCTTTCCTTTGGAGGTTTGGGCTTAGGATTTGAACCGGATTGCGCCTTTTTGCGAAACGGTTCTAATCTGAAAGCTAAGTGAAAACGATTGAGTATCGTTTTCACGACGCTTTACACCGAAAAGCAAGGAGTTGACAGAGCCGAGTGTACCGAGGCGATAGACAACGACTATGAGACCGGTGCGACTCTGCACCCCACCGACCATCGTGGTCGGTTTTTTTATTTAATATTACTTAATAATTAACTAAATAAGAAAATGTTGACAAGTAAAATATTAATATGATAAAATAAAGGTACAAGAAAGCTTTTTTGGAGGGTATTATGCCTAATTTATTTGGTAACTTTGTCGATGATCCGAGAATGCAGCGCCAGGCGCTGATGAGTAAGTACAACGCCGCAAGAATTAATCTCATCGCCGTGGTGGCCTTTACCGCCATAAATATGATAACATTGGCTTTTGGAGCTGGTAGCTATTTCCTGATTTCCGCTAACCTGCCCTATATGCTCACATTCTTCGGTATGTATATGTGTGGAATGATGCCTGATAAATATTATGAGGGCAGCGAAGGAATGGTTTTCTTAAACAAATCCTTTTTCGCAGTTACCCTTACTTTTTCAATACTTGTTCTTGCGCTGTTATTTTTATGCTGGTTCTTCTCACGCAGAGGCAAGGTTTCCTGGCTTAAGACAGCACTTGCGCTGTTCATAATAGATAGCATATCTATGTTCATATTTGGTAGCGCAGGTATGCTTGTGCTGGACGTGGCATTCCACGCATGGGTAATCGTGGTTCTGGTAATGGGAATCAAGGCGCATAAGCAGATTATGGAGTTAAAAAAGAGCGAGTCGCCCATCGAGGGTGACTTTACCGACATAACAGATGAGATGTCCACCGACGAGGAAGATTCCCTGGAGGAGATGTTACTCGAAGAGGGCGAATCCGATGCAACAAATTTAACTGCAAGTCACGAAGAGGAACAAGAAGAAAAAAGCGAGAAAAACGCTTAAAAACAGAGCTTTTTTATAACTATTATTTACATTTAATAAAAAATACGGGCAAAATGAAAGGAGCTACACTATGAGAAAACAACAAATTTTGGCTTTAATATGTCTTTTATTGTTACTCCCCTGCTTTATTTTGCCTGCGTCGGCAAATTCGGCACAGCAGCACTGGACAGGAACGGATGCATCCGGTGCAGTTATTACCGACGGCAATAGCCCTATAATAGTTGAGGGCGAGGTGCTGACCTTTGACATCGCAGAATTCCCCTCCAACCATTACTACGACGCCGAGAGTTTTTCAGCCTATACGGCTAAAGTTACCGCTGAGTACACCTTCTATAATCCGTCGGACATGACGGTGACGGCAACTCTCGCCTTCCCTCTCGGTCACTTGCCCGGCTATGCCTATAACTTCGGTGATTTTAACACAGATAATTACAGTATAACGGTTGGCGGCGAGGAGGTTGAATCAAGAGTAAGATACACGCTATCCTACTCAGGAAAGGATTTTAATCTTGAAGAGGATCTGCCCATGCTGTCGGACGAATATCTCACCGACGATTTTTATACTCCCGACCTGCGTATCACTGCTTATAAATACGAAATAACCGAC
Organism: Clostridia bacterium; assembly: GCA_017646745.1. Lineage (GTDB taxonomy): Bacteria > Bacillota > Clostridia > Oscillospirales > CAG-272 > UBA1740. The sequence goes on along the minus strand of JAGCLY010000061.1, from coordinate 5,468 downwards.
TACGACAAGAATTATTCCGCCGCCAACTACGGCTTTGATGTAAGCAAAAATGCAGGTGACGGCAGAGTGTACTATATGCCGAGCCAAAGCGGAATGCATACCCAAAAGGATGGGGACCTGCGCATTCACGGCTGGGCAAAGAGCACAGACAGCTTTGTTCTCTACGTATTTGGAAATCCGCTGGAAAGTGAGATAGAATGGACATTTTACCAGAACGGCGGAGTTGAGGATGATGAACGAATCGATGGCAACATTTCTCTCGTCGATACAGAGGTCATTACCTTAGAGGAATTTGCCCTGGCAAACTACACCGAGGACAGCGGAATAAGCAAGGTAGACTGGTTCAACGCAGTTATCACCGAGCTGAAAGCCTCGAGAGAATCAAAGGATATACCCGTGCTCTCGCTATACGGCTACGATAGAAATTACAGCTCACAGCTCTTGATGTGGTATCAGTATGAGATCACCCTCACACCTGGCGAACGCATTACCAACACCGTTACCGCACCCATGTATCCGGGCATAAACATGTCCTATGTTCCAACAATTTACAACTACACCTATCTGATCTCGCCCGCAAGCACCTGGAGTGAGTTCGGTCAGCTTAAAATAGTAATAAATACACCCTACTTTATGACCGAATGTAACCTTGATGGCTTCAGCAAGACCGATAACGGATATGAATTGACCCTTGACGGTCTGCCGACGAATGGTAACGGCAAGCATCTCGACCTGATATTTACTATGTCCACCGAGGAAAATCCCGTGCCGAGAAGTCAAACTCCCGACGGAATAGTGAGGGGTCTAATATACCTGATTGCCTTTGGCCTACCGTATCTGGCTATAGGTATAGCAGTTCTGGTTGTAGGTGTTGTAGTAATAGCAATTTCGATTGCTATATTCAAGAAAAGACGCCGATAAAAACAATTTAATAACCTAAGCTCCGAGCAATCTTAATCAAATGTGCTCGGAGCTTTTATTTCAAATAACAAAAATCTATTGACAAAAGTGGAAAATTGTAGTATGATTTTATTATATATTTTAAATACCACGAGGTAAGTAAAATGAATTTATTTAAATACGTATCATTGATGAAGGAGCAGGACGGAATTATTCCTATGATAGGCGTAGGTCTTTTGGCCTTCTTCCTTCTTTTCATCATTCTTAAGATGCTTGGCGGTATGCGCCGAGGAACATTCCGCCAGCTTGTGCGCACAGGTATGACCCTTGCGGCGGCAATCATTTCCTTTATTGCGGCAACTATCGTAAGCAACTCTATAATCGGTTCCACCGAGAACATTAAAGTAGAGAATCTGCTTGCCACCCTGAATATGCAAAGCCCCGAGGCAGTAGACGTGGTGAAGGATCTGCTTGGTTCCTTTGACCCCGAGCTGTTCGAATCCTTTATCCTGCTTCCCGCAACCCTTGTAATCGTACCCTTCCTTGCGACGGGTATATTCCTTGCACTGAATGTCGTTCTCAAGATAGTGCGTGCGATTATTGTTAAAATATTTAAGTTTAACAAGGCTAAGACAAATCCCCAGCGTCTTGGTGGCGCATTGCTCTCAGCAATTCAGGGCATTATCTGGCTTGTAATGATCACTCTTCCCTTCACCGGTCTGCTCAGCCTCGTTGACAACGCATACACCAACGTGGTTAAAAAAGGCGGAAATCTCGGCGAGGTTAAGGAGTTCTACGGTGAGTACCTCGAGCCCTTTACCGACAACCCTGCGATCGACTTCCTTTCGGGCTGTGGCGGTGAGGCTATGTCAAACGGCATTGCAACCGTAAAAATTAAGAACGAAAAGGTTAATATCAGACAGGAAACCGTTGATATTGCCACTGTATTCCTTTCCGAGGCACCTAAGCTTAAGGGTATGGATACCAAGAACCTTACCAAGGCTGATAAGAAGGCGATAGATAACGTTATCGACGGCCTTTGTGAATCTACATATGCATCCAACATAATGGTTTGTACCCTTCAGAGCGTGTCTGCATTTATGGAGTTGGATATGCTGCCCATGGATACCGAGGGTGATTTCTCCAGCTTTGTTGACGGCTTCTCCGAATATCTGAAGAGCATAACCATTGACACACTTAAGGAGGATGCTACCACCGTTAAGGATGTTTACTACGTTCTTTCCGACAGCGGAATTCTCAGAATGGTGGGTCAGGGCGGAGACATCTTCGCACAGCTGCAGGAAAGCCAGAAGGACGGCGACAGCGTTATAAGCAGGATCATTAACATTCTGCAGAGAAATACAAGAAGCGCTAAGCTTGTAAAAGCTGTTACCAAGTCGCTTATCGCATCTGTTTCTACCAGCGTAGAGCTTGAGGATGGCACAACGGTTAGCGTAAGCTACGACGAGCTTAAGAAGAGCATGAACGAGGTTCTCGAGGTTAAGAGAGATGACTACAGCTCCAAGGACGCATACATATCTGCGCTTAAGGAAAGCATCTACGAGGAATTTGAGGACGAGGGCATTGAGCTTGAGGACGAGGTGCTTCAGAATATAGCCGAGCACATCGAGGACAATTATTCTGACACCGACGAGCTCACCGATGAGGAGTTCAACGACATCATGCTTAACCTTTACGAGAGCTACTTCAACTATCTCGAGACAGGTGATGCTCCCGATGATTTTGACAACTAATAAATAAAAAAAGAAAGCACTTATGTTACCAATTTTAGGTTTCATAAGTGCTTTTTTCTTTGTTTTATTATATTTTTTCTCTGAACTGATAGTCGTAGAGCTTCTTATATTCGCCGTCCAGCTTGAGCAGCTGATTGTGAGTTCCCTGCTCCACTATACCGTTCTTATCAAGCACAACGATCTCGTCTGCGCCCTTTACGGTAGAAAGGCGGTGGGCAACAACGATTACAGTTCTGCCACGGGAAAGCTCCTCAAGAGAAGCCTGTATCTGCATCTCGGTGGCATTATCCAGTGCGCTGGTCGCCTCATCGAGAATAAGCAGCTTGGGATTCTTAAGGAATACCCTTGCAATAGCAATTCTCTGCCTCTGTCCGCCCGATAGTTTCACTCCTCGCTCGCCAACCTCGGTATCATATCCGTTCTTCAAGGTTGCAATATAATCGTGAATATTAGCCTTCTTGGCTGCCTCGATAATCTCCTCGTCGCTAACGTCTCCCGCGCCGTAAGCAATATTCTCACGCACGGTTCCGTCAAAGAGAAATACAGTCTGTGACACAATGCCTATATTCTTTCTGAGGCTCTTAAGTGTAATATCCTGAGTATCAACGCCGTCGATAGTTATCTTGCCCTCTGTAACATTGTAGAATCTGGGAATAAGGTTACAGAGTGTGCTTTTGCCTCCGCCGGAGGGACCTACAAGCGCAAGAGTTTTTCCCGCATCAACCTTTAAGTCGAGAGAGGAAAGAACATGCTCTGCTCCGTCACCGTCGCCATAGCCGAAGGAAACGTTATCAAAGACAACGTCGCCCTTAATATCGCTGATATCAACCTCGCCCTCGTCAATCTCCTCGGGCTCTGCCAGAATGTCACAGAAGCGAGAAAATCCACTCATGCCCTCCTGCAGCTGCTCGAAAAGAGCCACAAAGCGGTGTATGGGATTTAAGAACATGGAAATATAGAGAACAAATGCAGTAAACTCACCCGCGTCGATCTTGCCGTTAATAAGGAAGATTCCGCCGACGAATATTACGACGAGATAAAGGAGGTCCGAGAGGAACTGCATTATTGAGTCAAAGAAGCCGAGAGAGAACATTGCTTCGCTTCTATGGTGAGCAAAGAGTGCGTTCACCCTGTTGAATCTCGTCATCTCGTATTCCTCTGCCACGTAGGACTTAGTCTCTCTGATGCCGGTTATAGAATTCTCAAGGGTGGAGTTGATCTCCGACATCTTAAGCCTTGCCGCGCGCATTGCACCCCTCATCTTCTTTCTCGACAACACTGTGAACAAAATAATGAACGGCACCACTGAGAACATTATAAGAGTAAGCGTCAGGTCTATTCCCGACAGAATAATAAATGATCCTACGAACATCAGCACCGCAAGGAAGACATTCTCGGGGCCGTGGTGGGCAAGCTCGGATACGTCAAATAGGTCGCTTGTAAGCCTTGAAAGCAGGTCGCCCGTTTTATGAGAGTCAAAATAGGAGAAAGGCAGTCTCTCATACTTGGCAAAGAGATCGCGACGCATATCCTTCTGCATTCTGACACCGACAATATGCCCGTAATAGCCGATAATGTACTGAAAAACAGCCTTGACAATATAAATCACAAGCAGCAATATCGCATTCATTATTACGATATCCACCGTGAAATCCTCGCTGCCGAAGCCGTTGACAATGTTCTTGGCAATCGTAGGGTAAAAGAGGTTGCATACCGCCACTATCACCGCTGAAATCATATCAAGAATAAACAACCTGAGATGTGGCTTATAGTAGCTAATAAATCGTTTTATCATATTTTATATCCATTTTTGTAAAGTATAGTTTTCTTTTCATCATCGTTTGAGCCATCCGGGAGCTTTTTATCAATGAGAAGTCTTGCGTTTTTCTTAAAGTCAATTTCGCCCGACTGCACCAGCTCTGCCATAACCTCTCTCACCTGTGAGGAGGAGTATCCCTTGGCCGCAAGGGCGGGTATGATTCTACCGGGGCCACGAAGCTTTCGGTCAGCCTCGATCTTTATAAGACGCTCCAGCTGATCACGCTCGTTGATATAGCCGAGAGAAAGCATCTCATCGCAGACCGCATCTGCGATCTCACGGCTAAAGCCTGCGCGAAGGAGCTTGACGGAAAGATTCCTTCTGTTATTATCGGCATAGGCAAGGATGTTCAAGGCCTTTTTCTTAGCCTTAATAAGCTCATCGCAATATCTGATGGCCGACATCTGCCCATCATCAAGAAAATCACCGACGGCAGGCGAGCCAAGAGCGTCAAAGGTGGATAAATTTACCGTATAACGGGCAGACTCCCCCTCCTCGTTTATACCGAGAAGGAGGAGACGTGAATCCTTTGACTCTCTTATAAACATAAGAGTAGACATATATTAAAGCTCGTCGTCGAAATCCTTGATTTCGAAATCGTCGTCGGTCATAGCGCCCATGTCATCGTCATTGCCGAGGGACATAACCTTCTCTCTAACAAGAGCCTCCAGCTTGGTGCTAAGCTCCTTGTCCGACTCAATAAGCTTTCTTACGTTATCCTTGCCCTGGCCGAGTCTTTCGCCGTCATAATAGAACCATGCGCCGCTCTTATCAATGATACCAAGCTGGATAGCCATATCAATTATCTCCGAGGACTTGGAAATACCCGAGCCGTAGAGGATATCAAACTCTGCGGTCTTGAAGGGGGGAGCGACCTTGTTCTTTACAATCTTGCACTTGGTGTGTGCACCGTAAACCTCGCTGCCGTTCTTGAGGGTTTCAACACGGCGTACATCAATTCTTACGGAAGCGTAGAACTTAAGTGCCTTACCGCC
>JAGCLY010000060.1 GCA_017646745.1 Clostridia bacterium | reverse complement strand
TCTCTTATGAGTGCAGAAGCGAGATGTGTCTGTATATGCTGGATGCAGGAATCGAGATCAACTATCACCACCCCGAGGTTGCTGCATCCGGTCAGTTTGAGATCGAGCCCCAGCTCGGCGAGGTTATTCACATGGCAGATGCTACCATGATGATCAAGTATATCATTCACAACACCGCACTTAAGTATGGCAAGAGCGCAACCTTCATGCCTAAGCCCATTTACGGCGAGGCAGGCAGCGGTATGCACGTTCACATGCTCCTCTTCAAGGACGGTCAGCCCGTATTCTCGGATGACAACGGCTATGCTCACCTCTCCGAAACTGCGCACTACTTCATGGGTGGTCTGCTTAAGCATATCTCCTCTCTTTGCGCAATTACCAACCCCTCTACCAACTCCTTCAAGCGTCTTGTTCCCGGCTTTGAGGCTCCTGTAACCGTAGGCTACGCTACATCCAACCGTAGCGCAGTTATCAGAATCCCCGCATACGCAAAGAGCCCTGACAAGCGTCGCTTTGAGCTTCGTAACCCTGATGCTACCTGTAACCCCTACTTCTGCTATGCGGCAATCCTTATGGCAGGACTTGACGGTATTAAGAACAAAATTGATCCTCACGCTGAGGGCTGGGGTCCCTATGACTTCAACCTCTTCCACCTTCCCGAGGAGGAAAAGGCAAAGCTCAAGGGTCTGCCCACCTCTCTTGACGCTGCTCTTGACGCTCTCGAGGCCGATCACGATTACCTCACCGTAGGCGGTGTATTCCCCGAGGAGCTGCTTAAGAACTTCATTAAGACAAAGAGAGCCGAGTGCGCAGAGCTCTCCAAGATTCCTCACCCCGCAGAGTTTGACAGATACTATAACCTTTAATAAATACAAATCCCGTACCGATTTGGTACGGGATTTTATTATTTCGTCAACAAATCAACAAGCGCATTACATCCGTCAACAACATCTCGGTAGGTTACCTCAAAGTTACCTGTATACCATGGATCGGCAACGTCACCGCCACGGTCGGTCAGATCAAGGAGCTTTACTACCTTGTTCTCAGGATCGGCACCGAAGATGCGAAGCATGTTGCGTATATTAGCACTATCCATTCCAACGAAAAGATCATATTTTGAGTAATCAAGTCGGCTAAGCTGAACAGCCTCGCGGCGACGGTAGCTTATACCGTATTTATCCAGAATACGCTTAGTACCGTAATGAATATCGTTTCCTATTTCCTCAGTAGATGTCGCACTTGATGCCGCCGTTATAATTTCGGAAAAACCGCGACGCTTTATCATATCAAGAAAAACATATTCTGCCATTGGACTGCGACAAATATTGCCATGGCAAACAAACATTACTTTTTTCATAATTTCACCTTTACGGGTTGATCAATAATCAATGAATCGGGAGTAACAATACAGTCATAGGCAAATATGTTAACGCCTGACTTTTCAGCATAACGAAGAGCATCTCCGAACGCAGGGTGAGTAATGTCGTTGGGACAAAACTCGGTTATACCCTTCATCTGTATTACGAATAGAATTGCTGTGCCAAAGCCCTGTTTTTTCAGCTTGACCAGCTCCTCTATATGCTTTACGCCCCTTTCGGTAGGCGCATCGGGAAATGAGGCTATGCCGCCGTTCTCCAACGTACACCCCTTAACCTCAAGATAGGTTATTTTTTCCCCCTGCTCTATACAAAAATCAAAGCGTGATTTTCCTACGGTCACCTCACGTCGTATTCGAGTAGCGTTTGAGAAAAGAGTTCCCCGATTAAGAAACTCATCGGCTACCTGATTTGGCGCCTGAGAATCCATATTGATAAGAATTATATCACCGTTATCAGTAAGCTTTTCAACTGCAACCAGATCATATTTTGTCTTTCGCTCCCTACCGATCGGCTCATCGAGATATACGGTTGCGCCGGGCACTAAAAGTTCTTTACAGCGGCCGGTGTTTTTGACATGTGCAATAACAGCTTCGCCACCAAGATCGCACTCTGCAATGAATCTGTTAGGGCGGGAAATAAATCCGGCCTTGTGGATATTCTGATACTTCATTTTAACTTCTGCCTTGTATTAATTCACTTTTTTATAAGTATCCATTGCTCTAAGCATAAAATCACGCTCGGCGGAAATTTCCTGTGGATATGGAAATTTCTTGCTCTGCTGATCAAATTTCACCATAATACTCTCTGCCTTTTTTTCATCCTTATCCACAAGTAATGCAATCGCATATTCGGTACGCAAAATACTGGGATAATTCTTCATAGCAGACATAAATTTCCTAAGCTCGGGAGTAATAAGCGATTGAACCGAGGCACTGCCATTCACAAGTCGGCAATAGATAAGATCACAGGTAAGAAGACTGCGGTGAAGGCCGATAACGTTATATCTGCTGTTAAGCAGTTGGGTTATCTCCTTCTCTGCCAATATTGTATCTCCACGGTCAAGCACTCTGCCTGCGGCAAAGACTGCAATAGAGGCAATATGTACATTCTGAGTGTCGGCATTTTCAGGGATTTCAAACCATTCGTCGGGCATCTCGGAGATACGCTTGCCCTCGGTTTGCGCAGCATTCATCAGCAGCTGATTTCTGAATGCAAGTGCGGATATTTTATCCTTTGACAAATGCAATGCATTCATGCCATCGTTAGCTATTCCACCGACGTTCAGCGGAATTCCGTTTGTAAGGGCCATAATAAAGGAAATGATGGTTGCAATAAGAAAAACAAAGGCAACAACTATGTATCTGAGCGTAAGAGCATAGCCAATAGCGAACAGTGCCGAAAGCACAATATTTGCTATTACTCCACCAAGGTTATAGAGTATAACGGGAAATTTGCCGTCCTTTGGCTCGGGGGGAAGCATAAGACACTGGCCACCTGTACCTGCGACAGACATACGGCGAAGGTGTATTTTGCCATTCTGCTTTACCCACATAAGACTACCTACTCTAAAGGACGAAAAGCTATATCCGCACATAAGGCCAAAAATCATATGCCCTGCCTCGTGGATAATGATTGAAATATAAAGAGTAACGGCTATGCCCAAAAAGCAAAGGATAATATCCGTACCGTTAAAGAATCCCGAAAACATTGCTGAGCAAAGAAGAAAGCCCATCAAGGCTCCAAGTCCGACGGTCAAAAGTAATGTAATAATCCTACAAACATTTTTTGATATTTTACTCATGCTAACCTCCGATTTATTCAAGCCCCGAAAAATCATTCTGCCTTAGCACCTCGTATACAGCTATGGCAACAGAATTGGAAAGATTAAGACAGCGAAGAGTTTTTCGCATAGGAATCCGAACGCTTCTGTCAATATTGGCCTCTACAAGTTCTCTCGGAAGTCCAACCGACTCTCTGCCGAAAATCAGAAATGCGTTATCAGGATAGTCAATTTCGGCATAAGAGTTCTTGCCGTGAGCGGAGAAGAAGAAAAACTCTGCATTTTCATTCTGCCTAAGAAAATCCTCGTAATTTTCGTAATATGTGACATCAAGCTTATCCCAATAGTCAAGGCCGGCACGCTTAAGGGTGCGGTCGGAAATTTCAAATCCGATAGGCTTTATAATATGCAATCTCGCCCCGGTAACAGCACATGTACGTGAAATATTACCTGTATTTTGCGGTATTTCGGGAGAATAAAGAACTATGTTAATCATTGTCGCCTCTCATGTTTTTGTTTGATTTTATTCTACCACAGAGCAGCCTAAAATGCAAGAGAAATCAATGCTTTGACAGCAAAAAATGAAGAAAATAAAATATTTTGTAATTTTGTCTTTATTTTTTTGATTTTGTATGTTATAATATATTGGTTTATTATTTACCCATGCGAAAGGATTTTATTTTACAGATGGGAATATTCAGTTCATTATTCAAAAGCTACAGTGAAAAGCAGATAAAGAGATTGATACCTCTTGTAGATGCTATAGAGGCACTTAGCGATCATTTTAAGAAAATGACCGATGCTCAGCTTAGAGCATATACCGATAAGCTTAAGGCCGATCTTGCAAACGGAAAAACTCTCGACGATATTCTCCCCGAGGCCTTTGCCTTGGTGCGTGAGGCAGATGACAGAGTGCTGGGCAAGCGTCCCTTCCGTGTTCAGCTGATCGGCGGTATTCTGCTCCACCAGGGACGTATCGCAGAGATGAAAACCGGCGAGGGTAAAACCCTTGTTGCTACCCTGCCCGCATATCTTAATGCTCTTACCGGCAAGGGTGTTCATATCGTTACCGTAAACGATTACCTTGCAAAGCGTGACAGCGATGAGATGGGCCGTGTATACGGCTTCCTCGGTCTTAAGACAGGTCTAATTATCCACGGTCAGAAGTCACACGAAAAGAGAGAGGCATACGCCGCAGATATAACATACGCTACCAACAACGAGCTCGGCTTCGACTATCTCCGTAACAATATGGTTGTTTATAAGGAGAGAATGGTACAGCGCGGACACAACTTTGCCATCATAGACGAGGTTGACTCTATCCTTATCGACGAAGCAAGAACCCCCCTTATCATTTCCGGTCAGGGCAATGAATCCTCTGAAATGTACAAGAAAGCTGATAAGCTTGTTTCAACCTTCAGCGTTCATGTAATAAAGGAGCTTGACAACAAGGAATCCCACGAAGATATTGACGGTGATTATATTGTTGACGAAAAGGCAAGAACCGCAACTCTTACCGCAGACGGTATCAAAAAGACAGAAAGCTTTTTCGGTATAGAAAATCTCTCTGACCCTGAAAATATAACCATTGCAGACCATGTAAATCTTGCTATAAAAGCAAGAGGTACAATGAAGCGTGATATCGACTACATGGTAAAGGACGGCGAGGTTCTCATTGTTGACCCCTTTACCGGACGTGTAATGCAGGGCAGACGTTATTCAAACGGTCTTCATCAGGCAATTGAGGCAAAGGAAGGCGTTAATATCAGAAATGAATCCAAAACCCTTGCAACAATTAC
>JAGCLY010000007.1 GCA_017646745.1 Clostridia bacterium | reverse complement strand
TTATCCGAATGTCGGGGGATGGCGCATTTGAGATCGCTGACAGAGTTTTCTTACCCCAGTCGGGCAGGAAATTTTCAGAATGTAGGCCCAGAACACAGGTCTACGGATATATCGTAGAGGATGGCGAGAGAATTGACGACGTGCTTGCAACCCGATTCCCTGCCCCCCACTCCTACACCGGTGAGGACACTGTGGAGATCGGCTGTCACGGCGGTATTCTGGTAACCAGAACGGTGCTGGAGGCTCTGCTTCGCGCAGGAGCAACTCCTGCAGACAAGGGTGAATTTACACGCCGTGCCTTTATTAACGGCCGCCTTAGCCTTACTGAGGCAGAGGCGATTGCCGACCTTCTTGAGGCAGGCTCGAGAGATCAGTTAAGACTCTCATCCGACACATCAAGATCACGACTTTCCGCACGCATCGCATCTATAAGGTCGGCGCTGGTGGGACTTATGAGCTCGGTCTATGCAAGAATTGACTATCCCGACGAGGATCTGGGCGATTTTTCTGACGATGAATTGCTCACGCGTCTATATAATATAAAGGAAGACTCGGAAAATCTGCTCTCCACCTATCGAACAGGTCGAGCTATCAGCGAGGGTGTGCGCACTGTTATCTGTGGCAAGCCGAATGCGGGTAAAAGTACACTGTACAACCTGCTGCTCGGTGAGGATGCGGCTATTGTGACCGATATTCCCGGCACCACCCGCGATGTGCTTGAGAGGGCCGTTCCCCTCGGCAGGGTTATGCTGAAGATCGCCGATACCGCAGGCATTCGAGAGTGCGATGAGATGGACACAGTTGAGCGTATCGGAGTGAAGAAAAGTCGTGAAATGATAGAAAAAAGCGAACTTTTGTTTGCAATTTTTGACGTTTCAAGGCCTTTTGACGATGAGGATAAGCTTATTATTGAGGCAATAAAAGAGTCCTGTGCTCCCAAAATCGCCCTGTTAAACAAATCGGATCTTACCCATAATTTTGACGAAAGTCAGCTTGTGGGATTCGATGCAGTTGTACACATCTCGGCAAGAGAAAACGAATGCGAGGCAATTTCCACACTTACCAATCTGGTAAACGGACTGTTCACCGATGAGAAAATCGTGGTTGGTCAGGATGCGATCATTTCCTCTGCAAGACAGCACGCGGCGCTTACACGCTGTCTTGATTTTATCAAGGCGGCCACCGAGAGCCTGGAGCTTGGCTTTGCACAGGATGCAGCGTCCAGCGACATTGAGCGTGCCCTCGGCGCAATTTCCGAGCTTGACGGCCGAGCAGTGAGCGAGGAGATAGTTTCGGATATCTTCTCCAAGTTTTGCGTTGGAAAATAAGTAAATTCGAAATTTGAAATTCAAAATTATGGTGAATTTTATGGAAAACAAGAGATTTAAAAAGAACGATGCAGGATTTATATGCCAGAACTGTGGCAAGGAGGTTGAGCCTCTCGGATATACCTCACGTAATCACTGTCCCTTCTGCCTTTGCTCGCTGCACGTTGACATAAACCCCGGCGACAGGGCAAACGATTGTAAGGGCATTCTTCGCCCCATACAGACCCTTCCCGACCCCAAAAAGGGATTTATCATCATTCACCGCTGTGACAGATGCGGCCAGGTTGTGCGCAACAAGGCTGCCATCGAGGGCAACCAGCCCGATGACAACGATCTGCTTATCAGACTGACGGCCGGCGATCAGGAAAATATGGTTAATAAACGTTTTTGACTTGCAAATATGCACAGGCAGTATACAACAGTTGAGATAACAGTCCTTGCAGGCAGCTCGACTATGTTTAAAACATAATAAACTAAAGTTCAGAGGCTATCCGCACGGATGGCCTCTTTTTTTGATTGAGAAGTTCTTATATACATATTGCACAATCTTTTGTTGCTGTTTTTATTCAATATGATGATAAAAAAATTAACAAGCAGCAAAGATTGTTATATGTATATTAAATTAATAGGTAAGTTTTTTCATTTTACTTGATTTTTTGTACAAAGTGTGATAAACTAATAAGGTGAAAAAATGTGAAATTCGACAAGATGCATTACAAGAGGAAAGCTTAGGATGAACAAAAGGCTTATAAACGTGTTACACATGATGAATATGATTTTTCAGGCCTTCTATACCCTTCTGCTTCCTGTTGGAATAGGAGCGCTTATATCCTATCTGCTTACCAAAAACGATTTGGTTGACAGTTGGATCTGGGCGTTGCTGCTGACGGTTGGATTTCTTATGGGATTATACTCTATGATCAAGTTCATTCTCACTGCTACGAAAAACATTGAAAATATGGAGAGGCAGAGAGAAAGGCATCTGGCAGAGCAAAGAGAAAAGGAAGAAAAGCAGGCCATGCTAAGATCTATGAGTAATAAGGAGGAGGACGATGATGGCAGAACAGAATAATGCCGGCAGCAGATCGAAAAGAATATTAACAGATCTGATTCCGCTGGTAATCGGCGAGCTGGCGGTTGCACTGCTGGTAGGCCTCGGCTTTGGTCTGGCAGATGTTTTAGATTACTACAGCTTTGATTACCGTGTTATATCCGGCGCTCTACTGGGTGTGGTGGTTATAGTTGCAAACTATCTCTTCCTCAGCTTTGCGGTGGACAGAGAGATACGCCGATTTGCGCAAAAGCGAGGCACAAGAGAGATGGACGATGAGGAAGCGGCAAAATTCGCCAAGGAAAATGCGGCATCCATGCAGAACGCAATCCAAAAATCCTTTATCATCAGAATGGTGTCCATAGTTCTGACCCTGGTTATCGCATTCATACTGGACTGGTTCAACCCGTTGGCAACGGCAATACCCATGTTTGCCCTGCGTCCCTTGCTTACAGTGATCGAGCTTATCAGGGCAAGAAGCAATCCCAAGCCCGATCCAAACAAATTTATAAGATATGATGACGAAGATGAAAATAAAAACGAGGAGGAGAGTGATCAGTAAATGGAATTAAATATAACCGGACCTAAGGTCTTTTGGTTCTTTAACCTCGACCTGCCCGACACCTCAATCTTCACTATGAGGAATCTTATTACCCAGACCACCTTTACCCTGTTCACGGTAACGATCATACTCGGCATACTCGCTATTGTTTTAACGAGAAAAATAACCAAGCGCCCCGGCAAGCTACAGGTAATGCTGGAGAAGGTAGTTACAATGCTCTACAACATGGTGGAAGGCACTATGGGTAAGCACAATCTTAAGTTTGCGCCCTATATCGGTGCGCTCTTTGCTTCATCGGTATTCGGATCTATAATCGGTATGACCGGTATTTTCCGCTCATCCACAGCAGATCTGTCGGTAACCCTTGCATGGGCTCTTGTTACCACCGGTTTAGTATGGGCAAACAACATCAAAAACTTTGGTTTAAAGGCATGGCTTAAGGGCTTTACCGAGCCCATATTCATTATGACGCCCATGAACCTGGTATCCGAGGTTGCATCCCCCCTCGCCCTGGCATTCCGTCACTTCGGTAACGTAGCCGGCGGCTCGGTTCTTACGACGCTCATCTACTCTGCCCTTGCACTACTCTCCAGCGTTATCTTAGGCTGGATTCCCGGTGTGATAGGACAGATTCCCTTCTTCCAGGCGGGTATTCCTGCAATTCTGTCGATCTACTTCGACCTGTTCTCCGGCTTTGTACAGGCACTGGTATTCTCACTGCTTACCATGGTGTATATCGCAGGCGCATCTCCCGCACCCGAGGAGCTGCCCGAGGACAGACAGGAAATTATCAAAAAGCGTGAAGAAAAAAAGCTTAGCAAGGCTAAGTAATAATTTAATTTGTTAGCAAAAAAACTAAAAAATATATTTTAAATTTCAGGAGGTTTTTTCAAAATGGAAGGAATGAAGTATCTTGCAGCAGGTCTGTGTATGGGTTTGGGCGCGTTGGGCCCCGCACTTGGAGAGGGTAACGCTGTTGCTAAGGCTCTTGAGTCTATGGCACGTCAGCCCGAGATGGCAGGCGAGCTTCGTACCAACATGATTCTTGGTTGTGCAGTTACCGAGACCACCGGTATTTACTCTCTCGTTATTTCGCTTCTTATTCTCTTCACCTAATTAAGAGCTAAGTAACAAATCACCATAAAGGAGAACCCGAATGGGACTTTTGAACGTATTGGAATTTACGACCGAGAAGTTTGAGAACTTTGTTGGCGTTAATTTCTGGACCATGATTTTCGCTTGGGTGAACCTGCTTATTCTTTATATTCTCTTCAAGAAATTTCTCTTTGTGCCAATCAAGAATATGATTGATTCCAGGCAGAAGGAGATCGACGATATGTATTCCGACGCCGAGAACGCACGCAAGAGCGCAGGCGAGCTTAAGGAGGAGTACGAGGAGAAGATCAGCCACGCTGAAGAAGAAAGCGAGCAGATCCTCAAGACTGCCGTACGCCGTGCCCAGCTTAAGGAGGAGGAAATCCTCAGAGAAGCAGACAAGCAGGCTGAGCGCACCATGGAGCGTGCACACGAGCAGATAGAGCTTGAGAAAAAACAAGCAATAAACGACGTTAAAAATCAGGTGTCCGCCATGGCTATCGGCATCGCATCTGCAGTTATTGAGCGCGATGTTTCCGAGAGTGAGCACAAGGAGCTGATAGACGATTTTATCGGCAACATGGGTAACGAATAATGACGGACGCTAAGGAATACGGCAAGGCGCTCTTCCTGATTACCGAGGAGGACGGTGTAACCGAACAGGTGCTTGCCGACGTTAAAACCGCAAACAGCGTTTTTAGAGCAAATCCCGACTATATAAAGCTGCTTAATACCCCGGCAATCTCGGCAGGCGAGCGTGTGGAGCTTGTTACCAAGGCATTTGCAGGGCTGGACGAGCGACTTTGTAACCTTATCAAAATCCTTACCGAAAAGAGATCGGTGCATCTGTTTGCCAAGGCGGCAGAGGTGTATTTCGACCTTTACGACGAGTCGAGAGGAATTCTCAGAGTGGAGGCGGTTACCGCTATCCCTCTCACAGGGGCGCAGAGCGATGCTATCGCAAAGAAGCTCTCCTCCTCCCTTGGCAAAAGGATTATTATCAAAAACACCCTTGACAGATCTATTCTCGGCGGTGTAAAGCTCCGATATGCTGACGTACAGCTTGACGGATCGGTTAAGACAAGGCTTGATAAGTTTGAGGAAGCTCTCAAAAACACAGTCATATAACAATAACGGTAATATAGAGGAAAATTTCGACATTTTCATGTCACCTCTAAAAGAAAAACACCTTGCATAGACTATGCAAGGAGAAAGAAGAACAAGATGCAGTCTAAATTAGATGATATCAGCAAGATAATTAAAGAGCAGATAAGAAACTACTCTAAGAAGACCGAGCAGGATGAGGTCGGCTACGTTATCTCGGTTGGTGACGGTATTTCAAAGGTTCACGGCATTGACAAGTGCAAGGCCAACGAGCTGCTTGAATTTTCTAACGGCACCTTCGGCATGGCGCTGAACCTTGAAGAGAACTTCGTAAGCGTGGTTCTTCTCGGTAACGACGTTGGTATTGCCGAGGGCAGTATCGTTAAGCGTACCGGCAGAGTTGTATCTGTGCCTGTAGGAGAGAATCTTATCGGCAGAGTCGTAAATGCTCTCGGTCAGCCTATTGATGCAGGTGGTCCTATCACCGCAGCGCAGTACAGCCCTATCGAGCGTAAGGCGTACGGCATTATCGAGAGAAAGTCGGTTTCTGTTCCCCTGCAGACAGGTATCAAGGCAATCGACTCTATGATTCCTATCGGCCGTGGACAGCGTGAGCTTATTATCGGCGACAGACAGACAGGTAAGACGGTTATTGCAACCGACACAATTATAAATCAGAAGGGTAAGGACGTTATCTGTATCTACGTTGCTATCGGTCAGAAGCAGTCTACCGTTACCAATGTGGTTGATACACTTTACAAGGCGGGCGCTATGGATTACACCATCGTTGTAAGCGCAACTGCCTCCGATCCCGCACCCCTTCAGTACATTGCACCCTACTCCGGCTGTGCAATGGGCGAGTACTTTATGGACAAGGGCCGTGACGTGCTTATCGTATACGATGACCTTTCCAAGCATGCGGTAGCGTACCGTGCACTCTCGCTTCTTATCAGACGTCCTCCGGGCCGTGAGGCATATCCCGGTGACGTATTCTACCTTCACTCCAGACTTCTTGAGCGTGCGGCAAGACTTGCTCCCGAATACGGTGGCGGCTCGCTTACTGCTCTGCCCATAATTGAAACCCAGGCGGGCGACGTTTCGGCATATATCCCCACCAACGTAATTTCTATTACCGACGGTCAGATATTCCTTGAGACAGAGCTCTTCCACTCGGGTGTAAGACCTGCGGTTAACCCCGGTATCTCAGTTTCGAGAGTTGGCGGTAACGCACAGATCAAGGCAATGAAGAAGGTTGCAGGTACTCTAAAGCTGCTTTACTCGCAGTATAGAGAGCTGGCGGGCTTTGCACAGTTCGGCTCGGATCTTGACGCCGATACCAAGGCAAGACTTGACCAGGGTCAGCGTATCGTTGAGGTTCTTAAGCAGGATAGAAATTCGCCTATCCCCGTAGAGCTTCAGGTAGCTATAATCTATGCGGTTGTAAACAACCTGCTGCGTGACGTTGCCCTCGAGGACATCAAGAGCTTTGAGGCAGACCTGTTCGAGCACCTGGTTGCGACCAAGGATGACCTGCTCTCCTCTATCAGAGAAACAGGTACACTCTCGGACGAAAATGCAGCCGAACTCAGAGCCGCAATCGAGTATTGCAAGGCTAAATTTGTCAAATAAGTAAATAATAGTTGACAAATGACAATAAATTTGTAGGAAAGGAAGGTAGGAGATAAAATGGCAGGCGCATCAATGAATGACATTAAGAGCCGCATTAAGAGCGTTACCGGCACAATGCAGATAACCAAGGCTATGGAGCTGGTAGCTACGTCTAAGCTCCGTCGGGCGAGAGAAAGAATAGAACAGTCCCGCCCCTTCCACGAAATAATAGGCGAGGCTATTGATCGGATAGTAGCCTCCGACAAGTCCCAGGATATGGTGTGGTGTACCCCCACCGAGGCAAAGCGTCCCCTTTACATTGTAATTGCAGGTGACCGAGGCCTTGCAGGCGGATACAACGCAAATATATTCAGGCTTACGGCAGCTCTCACCGGTGACAAAGAGGCAATCCTGCTTCCCATCGGCAAAAAAGCGCTGGATCATTACAAGCATAGAAACGCAAATATCCTCTCGGACAGATTTGGCTATGTTTCGGAGATATCGGTTGGCGATGCCCTTGATATTGCAGAAACGGTATGCCAGAGCTACGAGGCGGGTGAATTCGACTCGGTTGTAGTTGTTTATACAAAGTTTGTTTCTATGATCTCCCAGACACCTGTATATGAGCAGCTGCTGCCCCTTGAGCGAGAGGCAGATCAGAATGGAGATTTCTACGATCCCATTTATTCGGGCGATGCCGTAGAAATCCTTAACAAGATTGTTCCTCAATATGTTGGCGGTGTGCTTTACTCCACCGTATGTGAGTCATTGGCGTCCGAGTCTGCGGCAAGACGTACCGCCATGAACGCAGCCAACAAAAATGCATCCGAGATCATCGACACCCTGGTTCTTAAGTACAACAGAGCCCGTCAGGCAGTTATCACTCAGGAGATCACGGAAATTGTATCCGGCTCGGAAGCGCTTTAAATGCAGAATGCAGAATGCAAAATGCAAAATTACCCTCTCCGTCGCCATATGGCGACACCTCTCCCATAGGGCGAGGTATTATTCCTAATTTTAGAAAGGAAAACAAACGATAATGAGTCAAAATATCGGTAAGGTTATACAGATAATCGGTCCCGTACTTGATATCAAATTTGAAAACGGCCATCTGCCCGACCTGCTTAACGCAATCGAGATCGAGCATGAGGGCAAAAAGGTCGTGTGTGAGGTTGCCAGCCAGCTGGGCGACGACGTGGTAAGATGTATCGCCATGTCGGGTACCGACGGTATGTCACGTGGAATGACCGCAGTTGACACCGGCACAGGCATTACCGTTCCCGTAGGAACAGCTACGCTCGGCCGTATTTTCAATCTACTTGGCGAGGCTATTGACAATCAGCCCCAGCCCGAAACCGAGGAGAGATGGTGCATCCACCGTGATCCCCCCTCCTATGACGAGCAGGAGGGCACCACCGAGATACTTGAAACAGGTATTAAGGTAGTTGACCTTATCGCCCCCTATGCAAAGGGCGGTAAGATAGGTCTGTTCGGCGGCGCAGGCGTTGGTAAGACCGTACTTATCATGGAGCTTATCAACAACGTTTCAAAGCAGCACGGCGGTATCTCGGTATTCACAGGAGTAGGCGAGAGAACCCGTGAAGGAAACGACCTTTATAACGAAATGAAGGAATCCGGAGTTCTTAACAAGACCGCACTTGTTTACGGTCAGATGAACGAGCCTCCGGGAGCGAGAATGAGAGTAGGTCTGTCTGGTCTTACCATGGCAGAGTACTTCCGTGATAAGGAGGGCCAGGACGTGCTTCTCTTCATCGACAATATTTACAGATTTACCCAGGCGGGCTCTGAGGTTTCGGCTCTTCTCGGCCGTAT
>JAGCLY010000059.1 GCA_017646745.1 Clostridia bacterium | reverse complement strand
CCTTGATAGTCAATATGGTAAACAGACCGCATAGCAACGACCACATACCGATGGCAAGCGATCCGCCCTGATTCCATATTCCTATAAACATAGAGCCAACAAATCCAAGCAGGAAGCCAATAAAGTAGAATGGAATGCTAAGCGCCGAGCCCCAGATGTTCTTGCGCCAATATCTTTTTTTAGCATCTCCCTCAAGCGCGGGCCATGCTTCGATGTCACTCTCCGCCTTGAGCACCGAGAAATAAGGAATGTCCAGCAGGGCGATGGTGGCAAAGATTACAAACATAAAGAATCCCACTACGCCGATAGCATTGAAGAGTGCCTTGAGCTGCCAGATCTGATTGCCGTGGGCGAGGTCGTTTGGCGCATCAAGGGCACGGTCGAAGAATTCTACGCTATAGCGTACTACGATAGTAGAGAAGTGCGCCCACGGGTGTGTTATAGCGGGGTTGTAGATGGAGCGAATCGACTCCTTGCCATCAATTTCCTGGGTGTAAAATTCACCCGCAACTCGCGGTTCAAGTCCTTCTGGGTTAGCACCAAAGTGCAGGAAGGATTGAGCGGTCACCTTATTTATGTATTCTCTCGGAGGATTGCCGTCTACACGGTGGAAAAATTCATCATACTTGCAGGCAACTATTGCCGCATCACGGGAGCCGAACTGATTGTATAAGTTGCCTTCATCGTCGTAATATACGGCGTCGTTGGAAACCAGCAGGGCTGCTGCGATAAGTCCTTCGTTGTCCTGTAAAACCGCTTCTCTGCAGGCGAGCGCACCGTTTGAATGTCCTGTTACTCCTATGCGGCTTGAATCAACAAAAGGAAGCGATGCTACATATTTTACGCCGTCATAAAGACCGTTTGCGTTATTTTCATCGTCCCACCATGTGTTTGACTCAATAACCTCGGAGTCACCGTGGCCATACATGCTTATTGCAAGCACAACAAATCCTCGGCGTGCATATTCAACATAGTTAAGGTCCTGCATTTCACGGTTGTTGTACCAGCCGTGGCTGACAACTATGGCGGGCGCCTTGTTTTCTGCCGTTGCTGACTCGGGTACTAAGAGCAGGGCATCGAGCTCATGTCCGCTCTCGGTCACAAATGTCATATCATGGTATTCGACACGGCCGAAATTTGTTTGGAACAGACTTGCGCCGATCGAGCTGACTAGACATATCAGCAGTGAAATCAACAGTAGTGTTTTCGCTTTGAGCTTCATAATGATTATTCCTTTCGCAGTTTTATGGTAATTTAATTATAAATTATTCTGCCTTTTTTGTCAATATGCTTTGTTTTGTCAAAAAAACCGATGAGGAATCATACGAAACCTCATCGGCTTATATTTTATTGAGTAATGTGATTTGAGTTCTCTGCTCTCTTTTTAGCCATTAGATTATCGAGGAAGCATACCCATTTTACGGTGGTTCTGGGATCGGGCTGGGGAGAAACGTAAATAAGATTTCCGTTGTGATAGATGTCAAAGTGGTCTCCGGGAGAAATAGGGAAGGCACCAATCTTATCTGTTTGTACAGAAAATTCTATTTTCTCACCATGCAGAGTTCCGGATAACTTAAAGATATCCTTATCCATATAAACCTCGCCCTCGCCTGCGTTGGTGTCCATAAAGCCCTTCTTGTCACAGCAGCCAAGTTTTGCCTTGGCTTTCAGATATCCGTTCTCTGTATCCATAGATTCCTGCTGCCAGTCAAACCATTCGTTTATGCGGCTAAAGGGGGCGCCGTGAAGTCTGTATTTTGAATCGAGAGTTGCCTCAAGGCCACAACTGCATTTAATGTGATTGCCCTCGGTGGTGATTGTATCCTCCTTAAGGCACTTGGGGCATTTGAAGAGTATTTTTTCAGCTCCGAGCGCAATGTTGCCGCTTTTGTATTCTACACCCTCCATAGCCAGCTCGTCGTCGTGAAGCACGGCATCTGCGGTAATATCCTTTATTTCATCAATGCTCTTTTCCTGCACCTCCTCGGCGGTCAGAAGCTGTTTTACGGAGCAATGAATTTTTCCGATTCTGGCGTCACCCTTGTCTCGCCATTTAGGGAAGGTAAGATATGCGCCCTCGGCCTTCCATGAGTAAACGTTAACACCCAGCTTTTTGATAAGCTCGGCTGTGCCCTCCGCAAGGGGAAGGGTGTGTCCGTAGCAGGAAAGTCTGCCTTCTCCAAAAATAACAATAACCGAATTCTCGTTTTTTGCACGAAGAACGTTCATTATAGTCGAAATATCTGGTGTAAACATCTTCTTAGTGATTACGTGCATAAGCTTCAGCAGCATCGCCGTGGAGCGCTTGCGGATGAAATGCTCGCTCACAATATATGTCGGGCGGATGGGATAAAGTGTAAGTGCAGAAAGAATATGATCCTGGTCAGAGGTGTGCGTTGCGACCACGATTGCGGGACCCTTAATGCTCTTAACTATATCCTTGTCAAAGGTGATATTATACTTTTTTGTAAACTTAACTTTAAATATTGTGTATAAAATAGCATAAAGCAAAGGATTGGCCTTGCCTATTTTCTTTTTGCTTTTTTTCTTTTTGCTCATTTTGAACTCCAAAAATGTCGATTAATGGGTGCACTGTGTTAATCATTATACCATAAAATTAGTTAAAAGTAAAGATGCTTGATGAAAAAGAGCTTCCCATCTTGTATTGTTTAATCGACATTTGTTTTTAAACAATATAATACATATAGTTAATATTCCAGAGAGTCAAAGCTAAGACCAATTTGCCTGCGTATTTCGTCTAGAATATGCATAACATCTGATGTGGCCTTGAGTGGAACGAAAGAGCTCTCCTTTTTTCCGCTTCTTATATCCTCTGCCACTGCGTCAAATTCATCAAGATACAGGTTAAATAGGGGGCCCTTGCCCTTGAATTTTTCTTTTTTTAGGGTGCTTTGCTTAAGAGTTACTCCGTTTTTACAGTGATAGAGTAGGGCGCTAATCTCGCCGTACTCTCCCTGTATTTTCATTTTTTCAAAGCCTTTGAAATCATTTATAGATGCGCTTATATTAACCTCAAAGCCGTTATATTTGAAAACAATTTCCTCTCCGAAATCAACACCGCCAACGATAGTACCCGATGCGGTTATCTCCTTCGGAATTCCCCATAGACGATATGCGTATGTAATAGGGTAAATGGTTATGTCCAGAAGTGCACCGCCTGCCCGTCGAGGATCGGTGTGGCGATCATTCCTGCCGGTGGTTTTCATATGATAGGTAAAGCTCGCGTTCTTTATCCTTCCGATTTTATCTGTGTCTATCCATTCCTTTACCTTGTTTGCCGATGGGGAGAACCAGGTCCACATCGCCTCGCATAGATATAGATTCTTTTCTTTAGCAAGGGCGATAAGCTCGTCGGTTTCGGTGGCAGTTACGGTAAATGCCTTTTCGCAGAATACAGGCTTTCCCAGCTCCAGCGCTAGCTTTGCGTATCGGAAATGCGCATTGTGGGGCGTAACGATATATACTCCATCCACACCGTCAGCGGTAATGGCACTTTTAGGGTTATCAAAGGCTGTGCCACCGTATTTTTTTGCAAAATCTGTCGCACTATCTAATCTTCTGGAGTAGCATGAAACTATCTCGTGCCGTCCGCTTTTGTTCAGCTGTGATGCAACCATTTTTGCAAGACTCCCTGTGCCAATAACGCACCATTTGAATTTTGCCATAACCGTCTCCTATCTTTTTGATGTTTTTATTATACCTGATACCGTGGCATAAATCAATAGTTTTGTCAAACACCTTGAATATAATGAGAAAAGGTGGTATAATTGCTGTATGTAAATGTAAAAAAATACTAAAGGCAAGTGGGAAAATAAATGAAACGACTTTTGATCACAGGCTTTGAGCCCTTTGGCGGTGAACAGATAAACCCTTCGTGGGAAGCAGTTTGCCGACTTCCCTCGGAGATAAACGGATATTCGTTAACTAAGCTTCTCCTCCCCGTAGTTTTTGGCGAGGCGGCAGAGACAGTAATAAAAGCTGCGGCGAAAATACACCCCGACGTTATACTTTGCATAGGTCAGGCGGGTGGCAGAAATGCTATAACACCCGAGCTGGTGGGCATAAATCTTCGCCATGCCGATATTCCGGATAATAGCGGATACCAACCAAAGGATGAGTCAATATCCATGGATGGATCGGCTGCATATTTTTCCACGCTGCCCGTGCGCAGAATTTCCGAGGCTATAAGCGCCATGGGAGTGCCGTCGCAGGTGTCCTATTCCGCCGGTGCATATGTGTGTAATGATCTGCTCTATACTCTGCTTTCCCACTTCAGCGGAAGTAATATAAGGGTAGGCTTTATTCATATTCCCTATTGCACCGATCAGGACAAGCAGCCTTCTATGGATATAAACAGCATCGTCAGCGGACTAATCGCTGCTATCGAATGTATCGACTGACATATAAAGTAAAATATTATTTTAAAAGAAATAGCTGATGAGGAGTAAAAACCTCATCGGCTAATTTTTTTCTTAGCTCAAGACCTTGGCTCAGCGGTATGCCTAATAAACTCTGTTGATTGACTAACGCAAGTTTGCGGTCTCAATTTTATTGGTTTTACTAGTTTTTTATAAACTATAATTGGTCTTAATAGTTTATAATATGTGGTTGAAAAAGAGTAGCTTTTATGTTATAATAAAACAATAGCATTCAAATTGTAAAAAACAAGGGGATAAATTTATGTTAGAAACCGTTAAGAAAAATTTATGGAGTATTATTTGCGCATTTTGGGCGTTGGTTATTTCATTGTTCTGGTTTGCAATGCGCGTTATTTGGAGCGGAATATCCAAGGTAGTATCCGAAGCCGTAGGGGCTAAGGAGCCCAACGCTTTTATGTTGAGTTTGCCGCTTTATATAAGCATTTTCCTTTGGGTGGTGCTTGCTTTTGCGGTTGCAAATCTCGTATTTCTGAGAGATAAAAGGTGGCCCAGAATCACTCTGACAGCGGTGCTCAGCGTGTTTACAATCGCATCTGTTGTCGTGGTTGTAATGGGAGCTATCGACTATCTGTACTTTATTTGGCCGAAGTTCTTCCTGTCCCTGTTTATTGCTATGTGCATCGTAGGCTTTGCACTGCTGGTGTTCTTCCCGCCTGTCAAAAGCTGCAAGCTTTGCACGGCTTTGAAATGTGCTTTAGTTGCACTTGCTATTCTGGTTTGTGTATTCTATGGATATGGGGTGACAATTGGCAGCTACTTTACCTATGAGCCGGTTGTATACGCTGTTGAAGATGACTACCAGATCGTGTTCAGTACAAACCACTCGGCAACTGCTTGGGTAGAAGTTGGCGGCGAAAAATACTACGATCTGTTTGCCGGCAGCATGAAGTCCGAGGATACCGTTCATAAGATTGTTGTTCCTCAGGAAAAACTTGACGAGGCAAAGGGATACTCAATCCATGCAGAAAAGATGATTTACCGCGGCCCCTTTGGCGGATTCAAGGGCAAGGAGATCAGCAAGAGCTATAACTTCCGTCCCGTAAATTCGAGCGACGGACTTGTTTACTATACAATTACCGACGCTCACCACGCACGTAAGGGTGCAGTTAATGCTGCACTGTCGGTGGAGGGGCTTGACTTCCTCGTGATTTTAGGTGACTCGGTTGGTATGGTAGAATATGAAAAGGATGTTCAGTTTAGCAACCTGCTTGCTTATGACGTTACTAAGGGAGAAATCCCTGTTGTGTACGCAAGGGGCAACCATGAGATAAAGGGAGATTACGCCGAGGATTTACATAAGTATGTTGGTAGTAAAAATGAAAGCTTTTACTATTGGTTTACACTCTCGGATGTCTTTGGAATCACACTTGACCTTGGTGAAGACCACCACGAAGGTTGGTGGGAATACTACGGAACCGACAAATTTGCTATTTATCACAACGAACAGACTAAGTTCCTCGAAGAGCTGGTAGCGACAAAGCCGTACGAAAGCTACAATTATACCTTGGTTGCCTGCCACATTCCCATTCAGTTTGTGAACAACCGTAAGGATCATGCTGATGTTAAAGCAACCTGGACAGAGCTGTTAAATCAGATTGACCCCGATCTTGCTGTGTACGGACATCAGCATGATTTGTACCCCTTCCTGGAAGGACAGGACACAATGTATAACTCTAAGGGTAAATTGGTGTACAACAGCCAGTTCAAGGGAGAAGAGGGAAAGACCTACGGCGGATATCTTACCGACTACAGCTTTGATGGATTTATTGCAGGTAGACGCGGTACAGCACAAACCGATGACATTGGTGCATTGAACCGTAAGGATCACGTTGGCTTTGCCGTACACGTTGACCTGACAAGCAACACACAAAAATGTTGGTTTGTAAACTCTAATGGAGAAGCTGTTTCTGTATATAATCCATTTGCAGAAGGCCCGGCACAAAAAGAATTTGTGCTAGAGTTGAAATAGTTTATACAAACGGATATAATTTTTGAATTAAGAACTAAAAAAGACTTTCGCAAGACGATCTTGGGAAAAGATATTCTTAACAAGTCAGGCGGTTTCACGGTGTAAAAACGGTGAGAATCCCCGGCTTGTGATGGATAAGAAAAGAAAAAACGGCCGATAAGGAATCAAATGACTCCTCATCGGCTGTTTTCGTTTATCTAACTAAACGAATCGCTATATTTTCCATGGCGAAATTTCAAAAATTGATTATTGATGTGGTGATATTATAGTAGGATTTTGTGAAACAATATATCCTGTTTTTAGCTGGTAAGAGCTTGGTTGTTTACAAGCACCACTGCGCTATAGTAGGGGATTTCAATTTTTCCATTTACAACCTCGATCACCTCTGCGCCTGCCTCTGTTCCATTACAGATCATATTCCAGGAGCAATCAAGATCATAGGTCATGGTTTCGGCGGTGGGGTTAATGATGACGAGAGCTTTGCCTCCGATACGGTTCTCGATGTTAACGTAAGCTCTGCCATCCAGCTCGGTGATAGTTGCACCGGAAATCTCTGTATTGTTGTCGGTGAAAATGGAGTATGTTTGTCTCATCTTGATAAGTCCCTTATAGAACTTAGACATTTCCTGCTCCATGCTACCAGCCTTGAGGGCATCCCATCTGATGTTGTTTATTTCATCACTGGACTTGTAGCTGTTTTCATCAAACTCACCGTTGCCCAGGGGCTTGGATCTAAGCATTTCCTCGCCTGCCTGGAAGAATACCATACCCTTGGAAATCATAAGTATAGTTGCGCCGAGACGGTTCATTGCAAATCTGGTTTCAACGCTATCCTCTGCATTGGACATAGCAAGCTTATCCCACAGAGTGTTGTTATCGTGTGCTGACATGTAGTTAACGACCATAGCGTTATCTACCTTCCAGCTTTCGTTCTCTCCACTTCCGCCCTTGATACCAAAGAGAACAGCGGGGAATGACTCTGCGCCATCACCGCTTATGTATCCCTGAGAGTCGTCTATAAACACGCTACCCTTAAGTCCGTCACGGATAACGTCGTTAAATACCGCGATGCCGCCAATAGCATCGCCGGTGGGAAGGATCTTGCTGATCTGGGCTTGGTTAGCCTGAGCGCTACCGTCAATGGTCTTGCCCATATCCCAACCTTCGCCGTAGATGATAGCCTTAGGATTAACCGAATGAACGGCACTCTCAACTCTCTGCATGGTGGCAAGATCGTGCATACCCATAAGGTCGAAGCGAAGACCGTCAAGCTTGTATTCCTTAACCCAGTAACCGGTGGAATCAACCATAAACTTGCCGTACATATATCTCTCGGATGCTGTATCGTTGCCGCAACCGGATTCGGAGCAGTTTTCTCCGGACTCAGTGAATCTGTAATAGTAATAGGGAACTATTCTGTTGAAGGAGGAGTTTGCGCTATAGGTATGATTGTAAACCATATCCATAATCACAGCTATTCCTGCATTGTGCAGAGCCATAACCATTTCCTTGTATTCTCTGATTCTGACCTCACCGTTATAGGGGTCGGTGGAATAGCTTCCCTCGGGAGAGTCGTAGTTCTTGGGATCATAACCCCAGTTAAACTCGCTGTCGGGATTTGCCTCATCAACGGTCGCGTAGTCGTAAACAGGGAGCAGATGCACGTGGGTAATACCGAGGTCAACGAGATAATCAATACCAATGGCCATGCCATGCTCATTAACAAGTCCACGCTCGGTAAATGCAAGATACTTGCCCTTGTATTTTGAACCTGCAATTTTGTTAGAGAAGTCTCTTACGTGTACCTCCCAAATTATTGCATCCGAATAGTTTTTTATACAGTTAGTAAAGCTATGATCTGCCCAGCCATCAGGATTAGTCTTAGAAAGATCAACTACCATTCCGCGTTCGCCGTTAAGACCCACCGATTTTGCATAAGGGTCAACAGCTTCCTGTGTGCCAACAGAAGTGGTTACAGTATAGGTGTAGTACGTACCGTGACCGCAAGCCTCGGTATATGACCACACACCCTTGTCGCCCTTAACCATATCTACACTCTTATAGGCATCGCCCTCGTGGCCGGAGGTGAAGAGGTTAAGCACCACCTTGGATGCGGTGGGAGCCCATACCTTGAATGTAGTGTTTTCACCGTCTATAACTGCTCCGAGATCGTTGCCATCATAGGTGTAATTCTGAATGAAATATTCGCTGTCGAATATATCTGTAGGAACGATTGTTTTTTCACCGTATCCTTCAATTATTACACGATAGCTTTTGCTTATATCCAGGGGCTCTTCAACCTCGATAATGGCACTATCGGTTTTAGTTCCTATGCCTGTGATGCTGAGAATTGAGAGTTCTCTATTACCTTCAAAAACCTTAATCTGATCGGCATTTGAAATGATATTTTCGGGAGATATGTTGTATTGTATCTTGTGGGAATCAACTATTCCGGCAAGATTAAACATCTTGGTCATAGTGAGTGTCTTCCTCCTTTGTTGCTTGAATACCGATGGGAAACAATTTACATTTTAATGTATTTGAACAATTAATGTTGATTAATATTAGAGCAATATATTTTAACATATAAGAGATAATATGTCAACGATAAATCAAGAAATTATGCCAATACATAATTAGCCTCAAATTGCTTGGCATAGCAGGGAATAGGAAATAGGGAATAGAATTTATCTATTGACAAAAACTTAAAAACGGTGTATAATATATTTCGTCAAGGAGAATAATATATTGATCGTTTTAACGAACAATATAAAACCGTATTTTTTTGGAAGGAAAAACCGACATGGAATACTTAAAAATAGATGAAATTGCGAAACGGTGGGGAGTAGGTGTGCGCCGTGTTCAGCTCCTTTGCGCAAGTGGAAAAATAGAAGGCGCTGTTCGCTTTGGACGAGATTGGATGATACCTAAGCATGCGAAAAAGCCTGTGGATGGAAGAAGCAAAGCGGGCAGATCGCTTGTAAATGAAGATATGCCACTGCCCCGCAAGACTCCATTCCTCTATATGAGCGACCTCTACAATACGCCCGGAACTGCCGACAGTGTTGGCGAAAGCCTTGCTTATAACCATGAGGCACAGGTGCTGTTTGAGGCCGAGGTTGCCTATTCGAGGGGTGAGATAGACAGGGTGTATGAGAGCGCAAATTATCTGCTTTCAAAGCATTCGGGCTTCTATGCCGTTCTCTCGGCAGGTATGTTGCTCGCCATGTGCGCAATATGGAAGGGCGACCTTAATATGTGGCGAAAGGCAAAAATACATATTTCAGAAGCTCCGGCAAAGACCGACTTCGACCGTGATGCCATGCAGCTTGCCATAAGCGCCGTAGATATAATGATTTATAGCGTTGACAGCTTCCCCGAGTGGTTTAAAACGGGTTGCTTTGAGCCGATTCATAAGGACTCTTACCCTGCGGCAAAGGTATATTATGCAAAATATTTATATGCAGTAGGATATGCCGTTGCTACCGGAGTATTAAAGCTTGACGGTGCGCAAGGCCTTTACGTTATGTCCTCCGTTCCTTATACCATAGAGCCGATGATCTGCTGGGCGAATGAGAAAAATACGGTTATGTCCGAGATATATTTGAGATTAACCTGCGCCGCAGTTTATCACTCCTTTGGAAAGGATGATCAGGCTATAAGACATATAGACAAAGCGCTTGCTCTCGCCTTGCCCGATAGGCTTTACGGTGTTCTTGCGGAATATTGCAGAACTATAGGTCATCTCCTTGAAAGGCGGCTTACTGAGTTTGACCCCGAAGCATGCGCTCACGTTCATAATCTTTACAGGGTGTATAACGAGGGTTGGTCGAAGCTCTCAAGCGTAGTAAGAGGTAAAATGCTTGTATCTACGCTTTCACAGAAGGAGAGGGCGGTTGCCAAGCTTGCCGCCTTTGGTTTAAGCAATCAGGAGATTGCCGATAAGCTTTACCTATCCCTTTCGGTAGTGAAGCAATCGATACGAATCGTATCCGAAAAATCAGGTCTGCCTCGCTCCGAGTTTGCCGCTATCTTGTAGCTTTTATATATCTTTTTTGCACCGAAAAGATATATTGAACACCGAGAGTTGCCAAAAAATATAGCCCAAAAAGGTTGATTTTGGTAATACCGAAAAACAAAAAAGTCTGCTATACTGTTGTCAGTTGATACGGTATGGCAGATTTTTTCTTTTTGAAAACTGCCGGAAAGGAGTGTCTGTGTTTAGAAAACTAACAGAGTTAAACACCGGTTCAAGTCCTCCCAAGGAAGGCGATCTTTTCAAGGTTGTAGAGCTTCACGGCAGGCGCTTTGAGATAAGATACGGATATTATGAAGAAATTGACCGAACACACGATCCTACCGAGGTTTATCCGGATTTTCTAAAGAATCCGGTTTACACAGAGGACGGATATCCATTTATTACTTATATGCAAGAAGGCTGTAAGTATTATCAAAAAAGAGATAACGACGATGATAATGACTGTTATTCTTGCATACACATGGAGCGAGGCCAAGAGCTGATCGGTGTTTGCAGATGTAAATCACGAAGAAAAAACGAATAGCTTTCA
Organism: Clostridia bacterium; assembly: GCA_017646745.1. GTDB lineage: Bacteria > Bacillota > Clostridia > Oscillospirales > CAG-272 > UBA1740. The sequence continues at coordinate 8,553 of JAGCLY010000059.1, read as the reverse complement.
TTTAATCATATATAGAAAAAACATTACATAAAACGATTGGAGAAAAACAAATGAAAAAAACAACCGGAATTCTAAGTTTAATTTTAGTACTTGGCTTGATGGTAGGCATGGTTACTGCCTTCGGCATTATGGCAAGCGCAGCGGCGGAGGATATCAGCGTTATCATTGATACAGGTGCTGAGATAACCCTCAAGGATACTGACGGTGATGATTATTATGAAATAAGCACTGCCGACGAGCTTTTTGCCTTTGCGGCAGCAGTAAACGGCGGTAACGAAAGCATCGGCGCTGAGCTGACATCTAACGTTGACGTTAACCCCGGTTACGTATTTAATAACGATGGCAGTGTTACGTATAACGGTGTCGCTGTTACTGAAGGCTGGAGAACCTGGATTCCCATAGCATACAATAACGGAAGTTATTTCAGGGGCAATTTTAATGGTAATTATTATACCGTATCCGGCCTTTATACACATACTATAACAGATACCGATCATCCGAACGTTTCAACCTCATTCTTTGGCGCCGTTCGTGACGCGGTAGTTATTGAGAACGTAGGTGTGGACAATTCCTATTTCAGATGCGACGTTACAGAGGGCAAGAGTGGACACTCCTGCAATGCATCCGGGCTTGTTTGCTACGCGACAGCACAATATGGGATACCCACTATCAGAAACTGCTGGTCAATGGCAACCGTATATGCCTATTCTAATGCGGGCGGTATTTTGGAAAGTATTTCGAGATACGTGAGCATGGAGGTAGGCGCGAAAATAGATAACTGCTTCTTCGGTGGATATATTGCCGGTCGAAACAATAATTATGGACTTGGCAATACATCTGGAGCGGTCTGCAGCGGAACATATCAGATAAGTAATACATATTATGACAAAACTAAAATGGGCGGAAACCAAAAGCAGGACGGTGGTGCTATCCCTGCAACGACCGAGCAGTTTGCAAACGGCTATGTTGCTTATCAGATGGGCGGCGTTTTCGGTCAGAACATAGATAACGGCAATACTCCTGACTTAATTCCCGTGTTTGGTGGACCAAGGGTTTACAGAAATGGCATTTGCTCCTCCCCCACGTACAGTAATACAGAGGGTATTTTCTACCACGATGAGACGCTTATTGCAGAAAAATATTATGATGAAAACGACTGCTGCCTCGTTTGCGGAGGCTTCAGAGTTGTTAAGATCGATAGTCTTACGGTAGGCGACGTTGAGGTAGTTGTTGACGGTGTGGCAAAGACGACGTCCGGTACAGGCTGGACCTATAATCACGAGACCCGTACACTTACATTTGAAGATGGAACTACTCCTCCGCAATTTGCACCTGATTACATGGTCAAGGTGGTTGGCGACCTCAACATCTCGGTCAACGGAACAGTTTCTCTTGAGGGAAATGATGCGGTCATCTATTCCGAGGGCAGAGTTGTTATTGAACTGAATAACGATGCCATCCTCAACCTTACTGCAAAGGGACGCACCTTGGGCTCGGTGGCGATCAATTCTACAAACGATATCATATTAAAGGGTAGCGGAACTGTTAATACGACCGGAAGTCAAAACTCAAGTTCTTCAATGTCTGTAAACACGGATGCCGACATTATTATTGACGGAGTTACTTGGAATGCGCTTGGCAAAGGCAATTATGATGACATTATGGCTAAATCTCTCATAATTGGCAAGACCGCGCCTGCAACTGTTAACTGTCTTGGTACTACAAATTACGCAATGTCTCTTGAAGGTAACCTTGAACTTTACAATGGAAGTACTTTGATCGTGGGCGATAAGTCAATTGATTCTACTGCGAGTATAATTTCTGCAGATGGCAACGTTATTGTTTCAGACAGTACGCTTAAAATTGGAAGTCAAAAAGCATTTTCTTGGATTAATATTATTAGAGCTGATACGGTTACTGTTTCCGGCAAATCACATATAATTGTAGACAGCATAGCATGTAATAACATAACAGTAGTTGAAGGTACATTCAATGTTGATGGCAATTATTACTTAAAGTCTAACAAAACGTCGGGATACGTTTACAATGCCCGAATTACAAATGATGACGTAACAAACTTTGAGCTTGTTATGGCAGATCATTTGAAATATACTTACAATAACAACGGCACACATAAGTGTGAATGTGATGAATGCACCTATGCGGTTGCTGTTGAGGATGACATTCCTTGCTCTTGGATCTACAGTGCAAACGGAAACGAACTCACAGCGATCTGTAGCGGTTGCGGAGCAACCGATGCTCTCACAATTAACGCACCCACAAATCTCACCTATGACGGAACAAGCAAGGGCGCAACCATTAATGGCGAGATACCTAACGTAGCAACTCTTACCGTTGAATACAGACAGGGATCCTCTGCTTGCTCAACACCTATAAATGCAGGTACCTACATTGCAAGCATCACACTTGGTAGTGCAACCGTAAGTGTTGAATACACTATCGAGAAGGCTATTCCAAATGCATCTCATTTTGCGGTTAATGTTACAGGCGATATCACATATAGCGGTGAAGTAACCATGGCCACGGTTTCGGCGGCATCCGGAGTATATGGCATGGGTGAATTCACAACCGTTGTTTATAAGGACGGTGCCGTAGCTACCGAAATCAAGGACGTGGGCGAATACAAGATAGCTATCAAGCTTCTTGAGGGCGAAAACTATAAGGATTCGGACGAAATTACTATTAAAACCTTCACAGTTGCACCTTGTCAGCTTAATCAGACGCACGTTGATTTTGTGGGACAGTCTAGCGTTGTTTACAACGGCGAAAATCAAAAGCCCGGGGTAAGCGTTGCTGTTGACGGCGAGCTTGTTATTAATGAGGATTATACTTTCAGCTGGGATAAGGATAGCTTTGTTAGCGCGGGCGAGTACGTTGTTACGATTCAGGGTATCGGCAACTACTCCGGTATAGTAAATAAGACTTTTAGAATAAATCCTAAGGATCTTTCCAACAGCGATATCACTATTGATATTACCGAGGTTGATTACGATGGCGAGGCTCATATTCCTACTATCAATGTAACGGATGGCGAAAAGCAGCTTGTTATAGACGTGGATTATACTCTCGACTGGGATAAGGATAGCTTTGTTAACGCAGGTACATACACCGCAACTATTGAGGGCATTGGTAATTACAGTGGCAGCTTTACAAGACAGCTTGTAATCGCAAAAATCGATCCTCAGATTGATGTCAGCTCTCCTATAAGCAGCATTCTTCCCGGCAACAGCATTTTCCTTACCGTGACCTCGGTTTCTTCTGAGCTTCCTACTCCTGTTATTACAGGAACCAACTTCACTTACGACGGACTTAAGATAACCGCAAACGATGGACTTGTTATCGGTCTTGATACAGTTGAAATAACAGTTTCCTACGCAGAAACCACCAATTATTTGAGCGGTAGCGATACTATCACTCTTAAGATAGGCATGGTTGACTTCTCCGGCGACATTGAGAAGCTTAAGGGCAATCTTAGTGTAGCAGTTGAGGATCTTAATGCAAAGATTGAAAGCGGCAACTCTAACCTCTCCGCAGAAATTGGCGCAGTGTCGGATGCTCTTGCAGCGGCAAAGTCTGCGCTTGAGGCGGCGGACGGTCAGATTAAGACCGATCTTGAAAAGGTAATTGCAGACGGTGATGACGCTCTTGAGATTGCTATCAACAAGGTAGCAGAGGATCTTGCGGCAGCAGAGGAGAGACTTGAGGCAAAGATAGCAACTGGCAATTCTAATCTCTCCGCAGAAATTGGCGCAGTGTCGGATGCTCTTGCGGCAGCAAAGTCTGCGCTGGAAAAGACTGACACAGCCAACAAGGAAGAGCTTGTAGCAAAGATTGATACTGCAGATGCTACTCTCGATAAGGCTATCAAGGCAGTTCAGAAGAATCTTGACGATGCAAAGGCAGAGCTTAACGAGGCTATAGCTTCCGGCGATACTGAACTTGACGGTAAAATTGCTGCACTCAACAAGGCTCTGGATGATGCAAAAGCAGCTCTTGAGGCAACCGACGCAGCTAACAAGGCAGAGCTTGTAGCAAAGATTGATACTGCAGATGCTACTCTCGATAAGGCTATCAAGGCAGTTCAGAAGAACCTCGACGATGCAAAGGCAGAGCTTAACGAGGCGATAGCTTCCGGTGATACTGAACTTGACGGTAAAATTACTGCACTCAACAAGGCTCTTGATGATGCAAAGGCAGCTCTTGAGGCAACCGACGCAGCCAACAAGGCGGAGCTTGTAGCAAAGATTGATACTGCAGATGCTACTCTTGATAAGGCTATCAAGGCAGTTCAGAAGAACCTCGATGATACAAAGGCAGAGCTTGAGGCAAAGGATAGCGCACTTCAGACGTTCATCATAATCGTGTGTGTTGTTTCCGGTGTAAGCCTCTGCGGCAGTGGTGCATTTGTAGTATGGTTCTTTGTTGACAGAAAGAAGAAAGCTTCTATTCAGACAAATTAACGACGTAATGGACAATCGAAATTATCGGAGTTAAGCTGTTGTTCAAAATAGTCAATAAAATCTAATCACTGAAAAAGCGCGACCGGTCCAACAATGGATTGGTCGCGTTTGATTTTGAAAATAAAGGTTGCGTATCCTTTGATAGGCTGTACCAAAAGACCATTGTAAGTTTCAGCGAAGCATAAAAATTAGCACGAAACTTCTATCCAAGTCATCGTGCTGATTGGGGCTGAGTAACAAGGCCTGAGCTTTCGACATCTACCACCACAGGGTGTGTCAAATATTGAGCTTGCGGCCTTTACCACGGGCAAAAGCGACTGTTATGTCAACATATAGTTACATTTTGTGCGAATTAAACAGTTTTTTAGGGGTTGAAAAACAACTCAAAGCTCTTTTGCGTAGCAACCTTTGTGGCAAATCGAGGTTGATTGTGTAGTACAATAGGCTAACGGGACGAACCTTGCGATGAAAGATGCTTGATTGTGTTCCCCTTACTTATTTAATGTTTTAAAGCATAAAAATCCAGGTTTATACTTGACAATAAAGATATAAGGTGCTAAAATATTTCAGCATATAGAAAGTATTATAAGTTGTTTTTGATGAACTGAGAATGACCGCGCAGTAGGTGTTTTCTACTGATAGGAGATAGTATGAATAATGAAAAAGACAGAGTAAGAAGGGAACAGATACTCAACGGTAATCTTTTGAGAGTTATAGTAAGCATCTGCGCCCCAATTTTCCTTTATAATTTATTTAACGCTTTTTATTCGGTAATAGATGCAGTGGTGGTTGCAAGGATAGATCCTACCAGCGTCAGCGCTGTTGCGATGCTCTCGCAGATTCAGCATCTTCTTTCTTCCCTGGGTGCAGGAGTGGCAGCAGGCGGCGGAATAATTGTAGCCCGGTTTTTCGGTGCGGGAGATATGGATGACGCAAGATTTCATTCCAACCAGATTATATCGCTTTCAACTGTTATCGTGGCGATTTTGCTTGCGGTGTGCCTGCCGTTTGCCAATCCGATAATGCGTCTTTCCGGTGTTCCCGATGAGCTTATAAAGATAGGAACAGGCTACTTTATAGTACAGGTGCTTACTCTTGCTTTTATGTTTTATAATAGCGTGTTTATGGCGATGCAAAAGGCAAAGGGCAATACCAAGATAATGCTCTGGCTAAATATACTCGTTATGATAATAAAACTTTCTCTGTCACTTCTTTTCATCTGGGGAATGAACAAAAAGGACATTGTGTGGGTAGCTGTTGCGACGATGATAGGTCAGTCGGTAATGTTCGTTATCTTGCTGCTTATGATGCTTGATAAGAATAACATCTTCACCGTTAAATTTAATGAATTCAAGCTTAATTTGAACGTCTGTAAGAAAATATTTGCTATATCATTTCCCATATTCCTTGGAAAATTCATATTCTCCTTTGGTAAGGTCAGCATTAACGGAATGTGCAAGGAATACGGACCGCTCGTAGTAGGCGCGCTCGGCGTTTCGAATAATGTTAATGGCCTTGCCACCACTCCAATAAACTCCTTTGAGGAAGGAACTTCAACCATAATCAGCCAGAACCTGGGAGCAGGTAATCAAAGGCGCGCATTGCAAACCTTTAAGTACTCATTTATTATGGCAACTGCGCTGGGCGTGATTGGATATGTTATCATAAGATTTTTACTTCAAGATCAGATAATCGGCATGTACAATCAGAACGAGGTTGCAGATGGCGCTGCCGAATTCCTAGCGTTGATAAAGTCCATACATAGATACGACTCGCTTTCGATACTTGCCCTTGCGGTAAACTCCGCTGTGCTTGGCGTTCTCTACGGCTATGGTCAAACAAAGATGACAATGGCGCTTAATATAAGCCGAGTTTTCGTTTTCAGAATACCGATACTGTGGTATCTTCAGACCTTCCACAAGGAGATCGGAGCAGAGGCTGCAGGCATATCAATGGGCATCAGTAATATATGTATTGCATTGGCATCACTCGCTTGCCTTGGTCTTTTTCTTTGGAAAATCAACAAGAAAAAAAGTGAAAATCAAGAAACTGTAAGCGAAAATCCGCAAGTATAACACAAATAATTGAACATTTAGAAAACTAAAAAGCGGCGATCTGAATTTGATGATCGCCGCTTTGCTATTGCATAAAGCATAGTTAACGATTTGAAAAAACGGACAGGCATCAAAGCACTGTCCACTTACGCCGGTCTGAGCAACAAGACCTGAACTTTCGGGCTCTACCGGTGGTTAGTAATGGCTGTTTTGTTAATATTTCGTTGCATTTTTATATGATTTTAGCAGATTTTTAAAGTATGAACCTGACTTGAAAACGATTCAAAAGATCTTTTGCGTAGCACCATGCATAACAAATAGCCTCAAATTGCGTAGCAGGGAATATTATGACCTTTTTAAAATGCGTTTTTACTTTCTACGCTTCTTTTTTCTGCAAAAGACACGATAAGTCTTAGCAATATTGCACAAATTGCTTTAAAACAATTGTGAATTTTGCGAATTTACATTTATTTAAAATTGTAGTATAATAATTTATGATTCCAAAATTTTCAAAAAGGGGCACCCCCTTTTGGTATGATGTTGCACCTCGTTTACATCATACCCAAACAAATAATGTTGGATAAAATACCCGCCGGGGTTTATACGGAGAAAGTTGTTTTAAATTAAAAATAAAGGAGAAAAGTTATGAAAAGCACAAAGATCAGATTACTGGTTTGTCTGGTAATCGCAACTCTCGTGTTCTCTGTAATGGCTATCGGCTCATTTGCAGCAGTAACACTTGAGGAACAGGCTGTTTTTGAGGGTTACGCAACTCTTTCAGAAGCACTTGAAGCAGCTAAAAACGTAAATACCGGAACCGCGATTATTAATCTCGGTGAAGGCACGATTGATGAGGATGTAATCATCCAGCAGAAACCCGGTCTTAATCTTGTGATCGTAGGTAATAACACTACCTTTGATGGCCAGATTGAGATTGACGGTCAGCCTGATGGTCTTTATGGTACAGGCACTCTTACCATTAAGAACATTAACTTTGCTTCCGCTGAGGTTGCAGATGGATCCTACATCTTTGCACCTAAGAAGAATGCAAGCAACCAGATGTGTTATCCCCACAACGTAACAGTTGAGGGATGTACTTTCACCAACCTTGGTGAGAGCAACAGTGTAGTAGCTATTAAGCTTTCTTCCGACGTTGCTAACATTTCTGTAATTGATTGTACCGTAAATGCAGGTATGCACAGCCTTCTTCAGCTTCCTACCGGTTCTAAGGGTAACCTTACCGTTTCCGGCTGTGATGTTAATGCTACTGAGGGTATCAACCTTAACTCTTCTGTTGGCGATATCACTATTACCGACAACACCTTCAACGTAGTTGGCTATGCAGTTCGTGTAGGTCAGTCCGGTAACGGAACCGATGCTCCCGAGCTTGCTCTTACTGGTAATACTATTCACTCAAAAGATGCAGCTATTGTTATTCGTGGTAGCGCAACCAAGGCTTCTCTTTCTATGGAAAAGAACGCTGTTACTACCGAAAACAACGCACCTCATATCAATGTTACTGTGGCAGACGCCAGCGATGTAACTGTTGCTGCTGAAAAGAACTATTGGGGTGAGAACATTACTGTTCCCGTAACCTCCGGAATCAAGGTAAATGTTTGGGAAAGCTATTCTGACGCTGATTTCACTGAGCTCGTAGCAGGCGGTAATGCTGTTGCATTCGTAGGCGATGATCACTTCTTCAGCCTCGCAGATGCAATTGCTTCTCTCGAGGGCAAGACCGGTGATTTCACTATCACTCTTGCTGAGGGCACCATCAAGGAAGATATCGTTATCGTTAGAAATCCTGAGGTTAACCTTACTATCGTTGGTAACAACACTATCTTCAACGGTACTATTACTGTTGATGGTAACAGCGCAACCTATGCAACAGGTAGCCTTACCATTAAGAACCTTAACTTCGATGCAACCGATATTTCTAAGGATTATTGCATCAACTTCGGTGTATCTAACAAGAATGATACCAGCTATCGTTACATCACCAACGTAACCATTGAGGG
>JAGCLY010000058.1 GCA_017646745.1 Clostridia bacterium | reverse complement strand
TCGACCTTCTTCCTAAGAAGGAAGTTGCTAAGAAGCTTAAGGAGATCGAGGACCTTGAGAAGTCCTACGGCGGTATCAAGGATATGGAGACCCTTCCTTCCTGCGTATTCATCGTAGATACTCGCAAGGAGCGTAACGCAGTTCTCGAGGCTAAGAAGCTTGGTATTCCCGTAGTTGCTATCGTAGATACCAACTGTGATCCCGACGATGCAGATTGCATCATCCCCGGTAACGACGACGCTATCCGCGCTATCAAGCTTATCGCTGGCGCACTTGCAAACGCAGTTATCGAGGCTCACGGCGGCGTTCAGGAAGAGCCCGCAGCAGAGGCTGAGGCAGTAGAGGCTGCAGAATAATTTTCGAAATTTAAATTTAAGGAGAAAACAAAAATGGCATTTACCGCTAAAGACGTTGCTGAACTTAGAAAGCAGACCGGTTGTGGTATGATGGACTGCAAGAAGGCTCTTGTTGAGTCTGACGGCGATTTCGAGGCTGCTGTAAAGTACCTTCGTGAGAAGGGTATGGCTGCTACCGCAAAGAAGGCTGACCGTATTGCTGCAGAGGGTATCGTTGATATCCTTACCGTTGATAACACTACTGCTATCGTAGAGGTTAACTCCGAGACCGACTTCGTTGCTAAGAACGCAACCTTCCAGGAATTTGTTAAGGAAGTTCTTAAGACTATCATCGCTAACAAGCCCGCTAACGTTGACGAGCTTCTTGCTTCCAACTATGTTGGTGGCGGCACCGTTTCCGAGGCTCTTGCTGAGCAGATCTACAAGATCGGTGAGAAGATCTCCATCCGTCGTTTCCAGATCGTAGAGGGCGTTGTTTCCTCTTACATCCACGGCCTTGGCGCTACCGGCGTTATCGTATCCTTCGAGACCGACCTTGCTGATAAGGATGGCTTCGCTGAGTGTGCAAAGAACGTTGCTCTCCAGACCGCAGCTATGGACGTTAAGTATCTTGATAAGGAGTCTGTTCCTGCTTCTGTTATCGCAGAGGAGGAGGCTATTCTTATCAACCAGATGAAGGAAGATCCCAAGATGGCTAACAAGCCTGAGGCTGTTCTTGCTAACATCGTTAAGGGCAGAATCGGCAAGTTCTATGAGAACAACTGCCTTCTTGAGCAGGCATACGTAAAGGATGATTCTATGTCCGTTTCCAAGTACGTTGCATCCGTTGCTAAGGAGCTTGGCGGCTCTATCAAGGTTACCGGCTATGTTCGTTTCGACAAGGGCGCTGGTCTTGAGAAGAGAGAAGAGGACTTCGCAGCTGAGATCGCAAAGATGGTTCAGGGCTAATCCCTCTGACGTCTTGATTCAGGCATAACCATAACAAAAGGTGCAGAGAAATCTGCACCTTTTGTTATTATTGCCGTTCTTCGGCTCTCGCTGTAGGTAACTACAGCTTCGGCGTCAGAACAACGATTTCTGCTCTGACTGAAGCCGTCAGCAAAATCGAAGCACCGCTTCATACGAGGAGGTGTTTTTTGTAAAAAAAAGAAAAGGACGCAAAATGCGCCCTTTTCTTATATCTTTATTAAAGGAAGAAAGTTACGATTATGTATACTAACAGTGCAACAGGAATACCGATAGCAACAAGAAGAAGTGCAAGGGAAGCCTTATCCCAGATTCTCTTGAATCTTACGCTGCGAAGGAAGCTGAACAGACCGTCATCGGTACTGGAGTCCTTTTCGTCCTCAAGCTCGAAGTCAAATTCGTTATCAGCGATCTTTTTCTTCTTTTTCTTCTTAACAGGCTTTTCCGCAGGTGCAGCTACGGTTTCCTGAACAGGCTGCTCAACCTCATGTACAATGATATTTTCCTGAGTAGGAATATTAAATATCTCTTCTACAGAAGGGGTGTATGCAGGCTCGGCAACAGGATCAGCCTCCACAGTCTCAAATGCAGGCTCCTCGGCAACGGGAGCTTCAACAGGCTGCTCTACAGGCTCTTCAGCAATTTCAGTTATTTCCTCGGCAGCAACCTCTTCAGCGGAGGCTTCTTCAACAACCTCTTCGACAGCTTCGGTATCAACCTCAGGCATAGCGTTGATTATTTCTTCATTTTCAAGATGATTGTTTTCCATAACAGTCCTCCGCAAAAAAAAGTAAAAAATATTTTTTTCATTTTAACACATATTTTCATCTAAGTCAATACAAAATCAGAAAATCTGCTTGAAATAGACAATTAATTGTGCTAAAATTTAATTAAAATAAAAAGGAGAGGTAGAAAAATGTCTCTGGACTATAAATCCGCACTTGAAATTGAGCGAAAATATATAATTGAAATGCCCGATATTACAGTTCTTTCTGCGCAAGAGGAATATACCAAAAGCGAGATAACCCAGATATATCTATCCTCCGAGAAGGGGGAGACCCATCGCATAAGACGCAGGGTATTTTCTGACCGAGTGGAGCTTACCGAAACCAGAAAAATACGCATTGATGAAATGTCGGTAACTGAGATTGAAGGACAGATAAGTAATTCTTATTTTGAGGAATTGGCAGAAAATATAGAGCAGGGAACAGCTCCTATATCGAAAACACGCCATACCTTTATTTTCCGCGATCAGACCTTTGAGATAGATGTATATCCCGCCTGGAGCAATACTGCAATAATGGAAACCGAGCTGAAAAACCGCGATGAAATGGTGCAGATGCCTCCGTTTATCAGAATAATCAAAGAGGTAACGGGGAATAAAAAATACTCCAATGCAGCAATGTCAAAATCGTTTCCTGACGAAATTAAGTAAGATCATAGAGGAGATTGAATGTACAATCTCCTTTTTTATTTTTCAAGCATTGACTTTTTGTATAAAAAAACAGTTCATATTTGTTGCATTTTCACCTAAAAGGTAATAATTATTCTCTTATTTTCATAAAAATGCTTGAAAATGAATTTTTCATAATATATAATGTAAAATAGATAGATATTTATATATTTCTATGCATTAAACTTTTCAGGAGGTCTTAAATATGAAAAGAAACCTTATGCTGCTTCTTTGTGTAATCGCTATGGTTGCTTCTTGCTTTGTTGCTTGTAATAACGGCAACAAAAATCAAGAATGTACTCACACCTTTAGCGACGTATGGTATAGTGATGCAGAGGAGCATTGGCACCCCGCTACATGCGAGCATGCCGAAACCGAGAGAGGAGCTCTCGGCGCTCACACAGATGCTGATGAGAACGGCAAGTGTGATGTTTGTGAATATGAGGTTGGCCACAGCCATACCTTCAGCACTACCTGGTCCAGCGATGTAACTCATCACTGGAAAAAATCCACCTGTACTCATACAGATGAGAAGCTCCAGTACTCGACTCACTCGGATGAAAATATGGACGGAACATGTGATGTTTGCGCAGGTCATGTTCATGATGCCAACGCAGCCGGATACTGCAAGTTCTGCGGTGAGAAGGTAAAGGATGTTGACACTACCGACCTTGCGGCTCTTATAGAGGCTATTATGGTTCAGTCGTATCTTGTTAACGGCGGATCCATGGTATATGATTTTGAGGGTCTTAGCAACACCGGCAGTGATTTTAACGCTTTCAAGACCGATAAGGTTAACTATACCTACGGTAAGGATAACTACACCCACGTTTTTGTTGAAACCCAGAATGTTAACGGCGGTATAAATACTAATATTCCCAAGACTGATGCCGAGCCCACTATCGGTGAGAACGGTAATTGGTGGATAGGCGGAATTGATACTAACGTTGCGGTAACCACCCAGAGCGGTGTTGTTACCAATACTCCTTATATCGGTAATAACAACAACTGGTTTATCGGTGGAGTTGGCACAAATGGCACTCTTGAAACCTGGCACCAGCTTTCCGGCGAGGATCAGTCCTTTGGCGTTGTATCCGAGAATGGTGGCGCTACCTCTCTTGATATTTCCAATGCGGCGAGACTTAACGGTTATTATGTTGCACTGTCTACTCTTGCAGGTGATTATGGCGTAGAGGCTACTCTTTATGCGCTTTACCAGGCCGCTATAAGCGACACTACCGATGATCTTATCGTAACTCCCGGTGCAGAGGAAAATACTGTAACCTTCAAGTATACCTACAATACCGTTTTTGTTAATGCAACCGATATCATCTACGGTGATAACGTTGGTAGCAAGGTATATAATGTAAATCATTTTGATGTTGAGGTAACTCTTGGCTACAGCAATGAGCTTGCTCTTACATATCTTAACATTCTCGTTTATTGCTATACTAACGATCCCGGTACTGCCGACGGTATTGGCTTCCTTTACGACGATGTAGATATTCAGTACGATCCTGAGACCGATACCGTTACCTTTGTTAAGTACAACCACGAGACCGGTACATACGAGCCCTGTGATAATCCTACACCCGATGTTTACACTATCACCGTAAATCAGACTCTCGGTGACAGAACAGAGGAGAATCCTAAGCCCAAGGATAACTTCATCCCCACAAGATTTGATGTTTACGCCACCAAGGAGCCTTTATATGACGAAAATGACCTTGAGATCGGATATACTCTCAAGGACAAGATCAGCGCTCCCATCAGCGTTAGAGTTGGTGATATAGTAAATATTTATATCAGCAACTATTATCCCGAAAACACATCTCTTCACTATGTAGCAGATCTGGTTACATTCAAGCTTTATAAGGATGGTGTTGAGGTTGAAAATCCCGATGATATACTTGAAAACCCCAGCCCTATAGCTGCAGCAGTCTTTACCTTCTCTGGTGAACTCAGAAGCTTCTTTGTTATTCCTAAGGTAGACGGCGTATTCAAGCTTGAGATCTACGTTATGGGTCAGCTTAAGAAGGATGTCAGCATCATAGCAGGTGTTGTTGATGAGGGTGATATCGAGCTTGATGAGAACAGCCAGTTTGCTGTTAAGGTTACCGAGACCTATGCATGGACTAACGAGGTTAGCTTCACTGCCTCCCAGACCGGTAAGTATTACTTTAACCTTCCTTCCGGCGTAGGCTTTATGGATGCAGACATGTATGATGCAGCCGGTGAAAATCCCACCGATGAGCTTAATGCATACTTCGATTATCAGACTGCAGAAAAGAATCCTGATGGCACATACAAGCCCGGCTCCTTTAGCCTGGATCTTGAGGCTGGACAGACAATTCGCTTCTACGTAAACTCTACCAGAAAGGGAACTTACGTAATCCGATTTGCTTGCGTTCCCACAGAATAATATTTATTTGGGCTGAACCGATCGGTTCAGCCCTTTTTATTTAACAATTACTGAAAAAAGTCTTGCATTGACCGTCAAAAAATGCTATAATATTACCGTTATTAATTTTTAAGGAGAAATATTGATGAGTTACGAGGAAAAAAATCTTCCCGAAGAAGAGAAAGTAGAACAAACCGTAGACAACGAGGATGTAGAGGTTAAGACTGCAAAGAAGCTTCCTCTCGGCGTCCTTATAGGCATTATTGCCGGCGCAGTATGCGTGGTGGTGGCTATTGTATTGGCTATTGTTTTACTTGGCGGTAATAACGGTGGCAATGACAATGGTGATGGCGGTGATCAG
>JAGCLY010000006.1 GCA_017646745.1 Clostridia bacterium | reverse complement strand
TCGGCTCTGCACGTTCGTTGCGGCAGCTGCTTCCACGTTATCTGGAACCAGGAGAGAGAGAAGCTTGGCATGGAAATGCCCATGACCGAGGATACCTCGGGCGCAATTAAGGTTGGCATTGAGGCGATGAAGAAGCTTATTGCGGCCGATCTGAAAAAGCAGAAGTAAAAAACAAAAAAGAGGTGACTTCCTTGAACAACGTTCTCGTTATAGGCATTGCCGGCGGCTCGGGTAGCGGCAAGACTACCTTAGCTAAGAATATATGTAACCATTTTTCCGACCGTATAAGCATTCTGCGTCACGATGATTATTACAAGTGCCAGGATCACATTCCTATGGAGGAGCGTATTAAGACAAACTACGACCACCCCCACGCATTTGACACCGATCTGCTGATATATCATATCGACGAGCTGAAGGCGGGACGTGACATATACTCACCCACCTACGACTACTCTCACCACACGAGGGCAAAGGAGGTTCGTGAGGTTAAGGCCAACAAGGTAGTTGTGCTTGAGGGTATTCTTATCCTTGAGAACCCTGCCCTGCGCGACCGACTTGATATGAAGATCTTCGTTGACACGGATGCCGACGTAAGAATTCTCAGACGAATTCTCCGTGACGTTAAGGAAAGAGGCAGAAGCCTTGATTCGGTAATCAACCAGTATCTCGGCACGGTAAAGCCCATGCACGAGGCATTTGTTGAGCCCAGCAAGCGCTATGCCGACATCATTGTTCCCGTCGGCGGCGAGAACCTGGTTGCATGCCAGATGATTATTGATAGAATTGAGAAGCATCTGAATTAAATTCGAAATTTAAAATTCGAAATTAATATATTAATCATATGGGCGGGTTTTATATCCGCCCGTTTTTTATGGTAGGAGCAGGCTGTTTTTAGTGCTTGCTCTATTTTTTTGCATTTTAATTGAACAAATGTCCACGTACTAAGGTCATTTTTGCCGTTTTGGGTGAAAATGGCTGTTTTTTTGTTCAGTTTGTACATTTGACATACAAAAAGAGGGCTGTGTGGGCGATTTTTTTGGAAGGGTACTATACTTACAAACCCGAAGAAATGTTGTATAATGGCCTCAGTCGGGTGAGATGTCCGGAAATCTCCACTTCGGTACGGCGCTGCAGAGCTGCACTAAGGTAGCCCGACGAAAACTACAATTCTAAAGAAAGGAGCGAGGTCGTGAAGAAAAGGAGAAAGATCAAATACTCCCCCGAGCTGGCGGGAAAAATGTACAGCTTCTTCACCAGCTACGAGGATCGTGGGGCGCCCAGCTTTACCAAATTTGCACGGCTTATCGGTGCGACCACAGAGGACCTAAAGGCCCTAAGATCCCGAGGGAGATTTGACAAGGCATACCGTGAGTGTCAACAGATACGAAGAGATTATCTCATCGACAGGGCCCTTGACAAGCGGTTTGACTCAAGCTTTACAAAATATCTGCTATCCTGCGACGATGAGGCCTGCGGCGAGGAAAGCGAGCTTCTGCTCCACCTGGAGGTAAAGGACTGATGCGGCTGGATCTGACACTAACAAAAAAGCAAAAGACCTTTATTGATGCAACAGAAACAGAGGTGCTGTTCGGCGGTGCGGCGGGCGGCGGAAAATCATACGGACAGGTTGTGGACGCACTGCTGTTTGCACTGAAATATCCCGGCTCAAAGCAGCTGATCCTCAGGCGCACCTTTGCCGAGCTTGACAAGTCGCTGATCCGATCCGCCCTGTCGCTTTATCCACGGCAGATATTCTCCTTTAACTCCTCATCCCACACAGGCAGGTTTAAGAACGGGTCGGTTATAGATTTCGGCTACTGCGCCGCCGAGATAGACGTCTATCAATATCAGAGCGCAGAATATGACGTCATCCGCTTCGACGAGCTGACCCACTTTACCGAGAGCCAGTACATCTATCTTATATCCCGAGTAAGAGGCACGGGCGGATTTCCAAAGCAGGTAAAGTCCTCTACCAACCCCGGTGGCATAGGACACGGCTGGGTAAAGGCAAGATTTGTCGACCCCTCACCCGTAGGCAAAAGCTTCGTTGGCAAGGACGGTATTGATAGGATCTTTATCCCCGCCCTGCTTTCCGACAACAGATTTCTATCAGAGGGCGATCCAAATTATCGCATGCGATTGCTCGCCCTGCCCGATAGAGAGAAAAAGGCGTTGCTATACGGTGACTGGAACATCTTTGAGGGACAGTATTTCACCGAGTTTGACCCCTCACGGCATATTATATCCCCCTTTGAGATACCACGCCACTGGCGAAAATATCGCACGGTTGACTACGGCCTTGACCGACTTGCCTGCCTATGGATAGCTGTCGCACCCGACGGAAAATCCTACGTTTACCGTGAATTTTGTAAATCAAACCTTACAATCAGCCAGGCTACGAAGGAAATTTGCGACAGAACGCCACCGGGCGAGGACATCTACGCTACCTTAGCTCCGCCCGACCTGTGGCACAGAAGTCAGGAAAGCGGAAAGAGCAAGGCGGCCATATTTTCGGAGTTTGGCCTTAATTTTACAAGGACGTCAAACGACCGTGAGTGCGGCTGGCTGGCAATAAAGGAGCTGCTGCTATTTCGCGAGGGTGAGGCCGGGCTATACTTCTTCTCAACCTGTACAGAAATAATTAAGTGTCTGCCTGCCCTGACGGTAGACAGGATGCGCCCCACCGACTGCGCAACCGAGCCCCACGACATCACCCACGCCCCCGACGCACTGCGTGGATTTGCCATACATTACACAAATCCGCCAAGCGAGGTGGGTGTGATAAAGTGCCGCTGGACGGCCGATATGTGGGAGGACTATATGGCGGCAGACGAGTCGGGAAGAAAATATCTAAAAACTAAATACGGAGAACCAAATTGACAAAAGCATCTAATGAAACAAAATTAAGACTTGCCCGCTTTAAGGATCTGTACAACAGCGCCCTCGCCTCCTCCGAAAGCGACAGAGAGCGGATGCGCAAAAACATGGATCAATACCTCGGCAGCGATGTGATAGACGGCTCCACCGAAAGGGCAACTGTGGTGCGAAATATAACCTACGAGATCGTGGAGAGCGAGATAAACGCCGATATTCCCGTGCCGAAGGTGGATACCAGCTGTTACAGCCTGACACGTGAGCAAAATGCCAGGGCGGTAGAAAGGCTTACCTCTGCCCTGCGCAGCCGCCTCCCCTTCGAGGAGCTGAACGACCGTGACGAGAGATACACCTACGTTTACGGCGGTAGCGTGTTCTATATCGAGTGGGATTCCTCTCAGACCGACAATGCGGGCGAAGGGGGAGTAAGGCTGCATCTGCTATCCCCAATGGACTTCATTCCCCAGCCCTCTATCGATGCCGTTGAGGACATGGAATACTGCTTCCTTCACTTTACCACCACCGCCTCCGAGCTGGTGACAAAATACGGCATAAAGGAGGAGGATCTGCGTCTGGCCGACTGCGAATACCTGGCCGACCTTGATGACCCGATGGGCGATGCGGTAGCGGTTATCGTCTGCTTCTACAGAGATGAAGGGGGCAACGTGGGCAAATTCGTCTTTTCGGGCGACCTGCCCTTACTTGATATGCCCAACTACTACAAGCGCAAGTTCAAGGTATGCAGAAGCTGTGGCAAGGGCACAGAGGAATGTCGCTGTGACAAACCGAGCTATGGATATATTGATCTTGACAACGAGCAGGTAAGCCTGGAGGACGGCAAAAGGATCGGTCTGCCCTACTACGTGCCCGGAGAATTTCCCATTGTAATACGAAAGAATACCTTAGGCGATACAGCCCTGCTCGGCGGCTCGGACTGCGAGAGAATAAGATCCCAGCAGCAGGCCATAAACAAGGTGGAATCAAGAATTCTGCAAAAGCT
Organism: Clostridia bacterium; assembly: GCA_017646745.1. Lineage (GTDB taxonomy): Bacteria > Bacillota > Clostridia > Oscillospirales > CAG-272 > UBA1740. The sequence goes on along the minus strand of JAGCLY010000006.1, from coordinate 21,152 downwards.
GCTACGCTCGGGAGTTACACCCATTATGCCCGAGGGAACGGCCATAACCTTATCAAACGCAGTGTTCGGCCAGATAATCAAGACCCGCCCTGGCGAAAGCATCAACAGCTACGGCAAGATTGACACCACCCCCGATATTTCGCAGGATATAGAGGAGGCCGACCGCCTTTACGACCAGGCGAAGCGTGTGCTGGGTATCTCGGATGCGCTGCAGGGCCTTGACGCGACCACCTCAGAGTCGGGATATGCAAGGCAGCTGAAGATTGCAAGAGCCTCCAGCCGTCTGGAAACCAAGAAGCGAATGAAGCATCTGGCATACTGCCGAATATACGAGCTGATCTTCAAGCATTATCTGGCATTTGCCGACGAGCCCAGAAGATTCGCCTACCGTGATACCATGGGCAGAATGCATTTCACCGAGTTCAACCGATTCGACTTTATTGAGAGCGATAAGGATGGCAATTATTATTACGACGACTCTTATCTCTTCACGGTGGACACCAATGCCGATGCCCAATACCAGAGCGAGGTGCTGTGGGAAATAAACCTTACCAACCTTGAGCGAGGAACCCTCGGCGACAAGGAAAACCCGAATACACTTATGCGATATTGGCAGCTGCAGGACAAGGCCCACTTCCCCTACGCAAGAGAGAACGTGGAGTACTTCCAGGATCTGATCAACAGGCAATCTGAAAGCGACAGCCCCAATACGCAACCTCAAGACAAGAAAGGAAAAAACAATGAAAAAGAAGGAAAAAAGCGCATATGCTGACCTCAGTACTAAGAAAATTGAAGCTCCTAATAAGCCGAAAAACGAGCCCAAGGGCAGAAAGCTGGTCGGAGGAGATCTCCGAGCCGAAAGAGGAAAATAATATGCAGAATACAGAATGCACGGTGCAAAATTTAACTGCCGAGAACGAGGCAGAAAACAAGAACGAGATTGAGACCCGAACCGAGGCAGAGGAAAACTCAACAGCGCCTATACAGGGCAATCTTTCTCACCTTTCCTCCAGCGTGCCCAGGGCGGCGAGCCTGCCGAAGGGAGCTATGACAAAGGCAGAGATGGCAGAAATGCGTGACATTCTCGGCAACGTAGATGATGCCGAGCTTCACAGACTTTACAAGCGAGTAACAAACTAAAAAACAAAAAGGAGTAAAAAATGATAGTTTATTCAAAGTCCAGCGGCTTTAACAACGCCGCAATAGGCAAGCTCGAAACGCCTATTAAAATGATAATCGAGCACGAGAGCGACCTGCTCGCCAAGAAGGGCGGTGTCTGCGATGCACTCTTTAACGTAGAGCGCAGTAACAAGTTCGGCGAGACCATCGTGGGCGGCAACGAGTTCAAGATGTTCCAGGCAACCGACGAGGGCGAGGCCGCAGAGCAGGACACCGTGGTTGAAACCGCTAGCAAGTTTATCGAGCACATTCAGTTCATGAAGGAGTTTGTCATCACCGCAGAGATGATGGAGGATGCAAACTACGGCATTGCCGCAGATGCAAAGCACAGAGCCGAGAATTTTGTCAGAGCGTATTACAAGACACTCAACAAGGTCTGCGAGCAGGCTCTTATTAACGGCACTACCACACGCTACACCTTCGCAGGAGCTACGCTTCGCCTTGATACCGCAGATTACATGCCCCTCTTCTCCCACTCGCACAAGTGGGGTCAGAACACCGAAACCAGCGGAGTACAGAGTAACTTCTTCTGGGGCGATATCTTCGGCAAGGAGCAGGGCGGCTCAAGAGCCTATACTACAGACAACTTCGAGGAGGGCCTTTACAAACTGGTAGGCAAAATGCGTAACATGCTGGACGAAAACGGCGAGCCTATGGGCTACACCGCCGACACCCTTATTATCCCCGGCAACAATCCCAAGCTTGAATCCATCGTAAAGAAGGTATGCGGCAGCGAGGGCACCCTCGGCACAGGCTATAACGACATCAACCTCCACTACGGCAACTGGAACATCGTGGTTCTTCCCTCCTGGCAGCCCACCGATATGAGAATCATGGTAATGTCCTCCGAGGCAAACAAGAACCTGTGCGGCAACATGCTCTTTAACCGTGTTCCCCTCACCGTTACCAACTGGGTTGACCACCACACAGGCAACTATATCTGGAATGGCAGATGCAGATTCGGCGTTGGCTTTGGCTCATACAAGCACATTATGCTCGCCGTAGATTCTACCAGCGAGATCCAAGGCGCCGACAATATCGACGACTAAAAGCAAAGCGGGAAGGCAGGTAATAAAAAATGCTTTATACCGAATTAACCGACGAGCTTGTAACACTGGGCGCAGACCCGACCAATGAAAGTCTTTTTATCTACTCTACCAACCGTGCTCTGCGTGATTTTTATAACACCAGAAGAATTCTTCGAACAGCAAGAATCGTCACCAAGGGCCTTACCCCAATCACACGATACAAGGAGCTGGACTGCTCGGGCGGTCCCCAGGTAAGAATTCCCCTAAACGGCATGGCATACAGCATGCGAGCACATGGCAAGGGACAATTTATGATAAGAGACGGCGGCAGCAGCAGAGTTCAGTCGGTGGACAGCGAGGAGGAGGCTACGCTGATAAGAGGCTTTATCATCTCGGGCGGTGAGATCACCTTCTGGAGCAGCTTTGCCTTTACGATATACGATCTGTGCATGTACGACCGTATATTCTCGGACAAACTTGACTCAATACCCGACGGTGCAACCAGGGCGGTTATAGATCTGCGAGAGAAATACGGCGATTTTATGTCCTTTGACTCTATGCCCCGTGACAGCGAGGGCAATATTATAAGCGACTGCAGGCTGTACGACGGAAAGCTGGAGATCGCATCAGACTTCAGTGGAGAAATTCTGCTGACCTACCGCCGCCTGCCCCTTGCGATAGCAGGATATGATAACGAGAAGATCGACATACCCGAGGAGTACAAGCATCTTTTCCCCCTGCTGGTGGCCTATTACGTCATGCTGGACACAAACGAAAGCCGAGCCAAGCTATACAAAAATCTCTACGAGGACGGTCTATCCCGACTTGATAAGCGTAGCTACACCGAGATAGATCCCGCCTACGTAACAACCAACGGGTGGGCGTGATGATTATGAACAGTAACAGAAATCACCCGACAAAGGGAGGGGCGGACAATACCGCCCCCATACCCGAAAATATGTATTTTGACCGTGAGGGCAGGCTCAGACGGATGCCGGGATACAGGAGGGTAAGACTGCCGAGAGGCAGAGTATATTCCATCTCTACAGTAGGAGAGCATCTGCTGGTGCATCTGGACGGTGGCCTTTACAGCCTGCCACTGGGCAGTACAGATTCCACGCCAAGTAAAATCATATCCCTGGCCCATAGCGAAAGCCGATGCTTTTCCTTCGGCAAAATATGCTTTGTAACCGACGGCGAGGGGCTGTGGCAGATAGATCAGCACCTCCATGCGTCCTTAATCAGCCGTGATCCCCACCTCTGCGGCTGCAGCTGCGCACAGATTTTTGACGGTAGGCTGTTTCTCTCGGGCAACACCGACCTTCCCGGCGTAATATTCTACTCTACACCTATAACTGAGGGCAACGTGACCTTTACAGGAGAGAACAGACTAACCGAGGGCACAGGACTTGTGAATATCGTAACACTTCTATCCATCGGAGGATATTTATGGATATTCAAGGCCGAGGACGACGGATGCGGAGGAATAATCTGCCGTAGAGCGGGCGATGGCTATCCCGTGGCAAGGGTGCTCAGCCACACCGGGCTCTGCTACGGCGCAGGCAGCATAAACGGCACCCCACTGTTTATCGGTGAGGGCGGCCTTATGACAATCAGAGAGCCGATGAACGAGGGAAAGGTGGCTATCGAGTCCCTATCTCCCATTGCCCCGGGCATAGAGCCTAAGGATTGCCGTATTCTGGTATGGCTTTGCCGTCCGCTTATCTCGGTGTGCAAAAAAATATACCTTTTGGATATGACGGGTAGACGCTGCTCGTTTATCAGCCCTGTATGCGGCTACAAAAACGACCGCTACGTGTACAGATATGCCCCCACAGCCGAGGATAATCTGCTTATACACAGACACACCGACGGCATTGCACGGGGAGAGATATACAGCTATACCGGGGCAGACGGCAAAAGGATTTTTTACTCACTGGAGGGCGACCGCCGCTATGCGGTATATCCCACCCATGAGAAGCACCTGGGCGAGGAGGTTGCCCCAACCCATACCATCTGTATCGGCGACAGAATATACTTTGCCACCGAGGGCGGCGTATACCTTTTCAACAGTATTACAGCAGACGGCAAGGCTCCCGATGCAGACTCAGAGGACTACTATGCCCACGCCGGGCACAGGGTAATACACCGAGCCCCGGATAACAAGAAAAAGGAAAGGAAAAATTCATGAGTAAAATCAGAATAGAATGCTTTGGTAACGAGGCAGAGCTTATCAGCTTCAGCCAGGACGGCGAGCGCACGCTTCAGATAGACCTTGGCGGTGAGTACGACGGATATATATCCATCGGCAGGCTGACCTCCAGGATAAAGGGCGCCAGCTGCTCTATGGATATGCGTGGGCTGGAGGACGGAGAATATACCCCCAGGCTTATAGTCGCCGACATGACGGTTGATCTGCCGAAAATACAAAAGCAGTACGGAATAATCACACCTACCGAGCCCGAGCTGCCCTATACGCTAGCCCTTTCTCTGCGTGAGAGAAGACTGAGAGAGCGTGTAGACAGGCTTGAAAAGCGGCTCGAGGAATTAACTAAAAGGATCGAGGGCGAAAGGCTGTTTGGCGGCACGCCCTGACGGAAAGGAAGAAATGAAAGCAAAATTTAGTAAAATAATTATGGTGCTTATCACCCTCTCTCTATGCCTTGCGCTGACCGTGAGCACAGGAGTTATGGCATCTGCCGAAGAGGGCGACAGTGGGAATGCATCGGATAATTCAAGCAATATTACCACCGATGGTGGAGATAAAACCGAGAATGGTGACATCGACAACACCGAAAGTGGTGAAATCACCCAAAACATCTTTGAGGATATATATTCGTTGCTTGAAGAAAATGCCGACAAGATATTCTCCATTCTCGCCTTTATTGGCACAGTAGTGGTAAGCATAGGCTACAAAAGCGGACTGCTCCCCCTGCTCAGCGATGCACTCAGTAAGCTTAAGGGCTCGATCGACGGTGTTAAGGCCGACAGCGATGCCCAAAATGCGCTGACCGAGGAAAAGCTTAGCTCTATCGACAAGGCAGTATTGGAGATCAGCGAGAGCGTGGAGGAAATGAAGTGGCAGTGCGAGAGCTATGACGAGCTCTGCCGTGAGCGTGAAAAAATGCGCCTTATAATGCAGGGACAGATAGATATGCTCTACGCCATATTCATGTCCAGCGCCCTGCCCCAGTACCAGAAGGACGAGATAGGAGAAAGGATTGCCGAGATGAGAGAGGAGCTGAAATCCTATGAGTCAGACTCGGAAAAGTAACATTTTTATAATCTTCGGTTTACATATTATAGGCATTTTGCTCTGTATAGTGCCGCCTGCGGTATGTACGCTGATGTATTTTCCACTGTGGAAAACAGTAGGATACGAACATTGTATAGCCGGTGGCACCGCCCTGCTTCTTGCACTCTCGGTGCTGCCGATATACAAGCTTATTAAAAGCCGCCTTAGCGGAGTAAGCTCATATATGATGTGGCTGATACTCTTTCTGCTCTTCTTCGCCCTGTCGAGAATTGCAGAGCAGATGACGGTTATATGCTTCGTGGGCTTTGTTGGAAATCTGCTGGGCGCAATATGCTTACGCATAGAAAAGCGACTGAAGGAGGCTAAGTGACGTGAAAAATGACAGCGCATCAGATCTGCTTGAGCTTGGCGGTATGATGCATAGAGGCTATAGCTCTATCATAGCCAACGCAGGCAAAATAATTGCATTTATAACCCTTACCGTTGCCATACTGGTCAGCTTTACCGATATGGCATTCTCCGACCTGACCAGCGAGAGCTTTACCACCACGCTTATGGTAATGCTGATATCCTCATACCTGATGTATTTTTCACTTGAGGACACAGGAGAAAGAGAGGGTGAGGAGAGCGAGGAATTTAAGGCGGCATACGAGAAATACACTATTGCCAGGGCAAAGATAACCCCCGAGGATATAGACAGCCTCAGAGCCTTTTGCCTCGACTACTCAATGCGTGAATTAAAGTACCGCAGGCTGTGCTATCTCGGCGAGATGGGATATTCAGAGAGCGACTACACCGCATATAAATCAGGTAAAAAATTCCCCCTTCGTGGGGTACGTGTGTTCCGACGTGCGGAAAGAATGAAGGCGGTAAACCTCTCCCCATCGGTGCTGATGTCGGGCAATCACAATAGCATTTACGGCGAGCTTACCGATCCGAAGAGGCGAAAGCTGATCGATGCGCTGTTTTCGCTGATCCCCTCAACCCTATGCACCATATTCACCGTTTCGGTGATCCTGACAGCGAAGGAAAATATGACGCTATCCAGCGTGATTGACAGCCTAGTTAAGCTGTCTGCCCTGCCGATAGTCGGCTTTAAGGGTATGATGGACGGCTTCAGATTTGCCCGTGAGGACAAGTCGGCGTGGCTTGAAACAAAGGCAAGACTGCTTGAAAGCTTCGTAGACGGAAAATAATTTTTGTGGGACATCCCAAGCAGGGCTTGGGGTGTCCTTTTCTATTGACTTTAATGCCAATTTATGATACAATATTATTAAATAAAATGAGGAGGTGACGGCATGAGATATGACGCCGACAGCCGAATAATCAAAATCGGTCTTAGCGAATTCGTGACTATTGCACGGCGTGGCATTTCGCCGTCGGTTTCTCACGACGAGGACGAGCCTAACGTAAGCAAGGCAACCGGTATAAGGCTGAAAAGGCTGATAGGACAGTCGGACAGACAGACGCTCTGTCATAGGTTTACCGACGGTGAGCATAATTTCGAGCTTGACTGTACCGTTGACGTCACCTCGCCCGGCGGTATTACAGTTGCCGGATGCATCGAGTCCAATCCTAAGCGCCCGAGAAAAAACGAGATCGCCGAGATCCGTGGCGAGGGATATATCAGCGCATATATCTTTGCCCTCTCCCGTGGCCTTGGATCGGCATCAATAAGATTTATATACTATAACGACGCCACCACGGATTATTCCGAAAAAAGCGAGCTTATCAGCCTTAAAAAGCTTGAAAACTTCTTCGACAAATGCTTCATGGCGGTAAAAATCTTCGCAAGGCCGGAGGTTGAGCGAGTAACTCAGCGCATGCCCTCTATGAAGGCTCTTAAGTTCCCCTACGGCAGAGTCCGTGAGGGACAAGGCGAGTTTATCAGAGGCGCATACCGCACCATCAGCCGTGGCGGATGTCTGTACGCAACAGCCCCCACAGGAACCGGAAAGACTGTTTCTGCCCTCTATCCCGCCCTTCGTGCCATCGGTGACGGACGTGTGGACAAGGCCTTTTACCTTACTCCCAAAACCACCACTGCCGTCGCAGCCAAGGAATGCCTTGAGCTTATGGCAGATAAGGGTGCGCTTATCAAGGCGGTTATCATCACCGCAAAGGACAAGGCCTGTGCCGAGGGACATCTCTGCCGCAAATCGCATAAGTTATGTAAAAGATCGGCCTGCAACCGAATTGCCGAGGCCGCGCTGGCCCTTTACCGAATGAACAAGCCCGTGGCCGACCGAGAGGACATCAGACGCATAGCCGACGAGTATATGATCTGCCCCTACGAGCTTTCGCTGACCTACGCCGAGCTTTGCGACGTGGTGATCTGCGACTTCAACTATCTCTTCGATCCTACGGTCTACATCAAGAGATTCTTTACCCATGGCGGTAAATTTGCATTTCTCATCGACGAGGCGCACAACCTGCACGAAAGAGCGAGAGAGATGTACTCTGCACAGCTCAGCCTCTCCGAGCTGGAGGCACCTGCAGCAGAACCGATCTTAGGCCCGCTTTCACCTACGAAGAAGATTTGCTCCGCCGCCGCTGCGGTTCTCTCCGACACGCTTATGCCCTTCCTTAAGGACGAGCTGCGTGAGGACAGAGAGGGCAGAATGCTAGGCGCGGCAACGCTTTCGGAGATCCCCTCACGAATCTATATGCTCTTTGACGAGCTGATGAAAGTAGTGGAGGATGAAATTTTTATCAATATGCGAGCCGACGATGAGGAGGCAGAGCAAAGACTCAGCTACCTTCGTTCATTCTACTATAAGACAAAGAAATTCACCGACATAATGTCACGCTTTGACTCGGCGTACAAGATGATGCTGTTCTACAACAGTGGCGAAATTACCGTAAAGCTCTTCTGCCTTGACACCGCTCCCGTTATCAGAGAGAGGCTGAACAAGGGTCATGGCGCCGTGCTGTTCTCGGCGACCCTGTCACCGCTGGATTATTACAGATCTGTGCTGGGCGGTGAGCGGAGCGACGATATTTTAGAGGTCAACTCGCCCTTCGATCCCTCTCAGCTGTCGGTATGCATTATGGACGGCATCAGCACACGCTACTCCGAGCGTGAGGATACCCTGCTGGCGGTCTGCCGCGCGGTTGCGGCTACCGTATCTGCCAAGAGGGGCAACTATATGGTGTTCTCCCCATCCCTTGCCTACTCCGAGGCTCTGTGTAAGATGTTCCGTGCCAAGTACCCCAAGATAAAGGTCATCTCCCAGCGCCCGGATATGAGTGCCGGGGAGCGAGCAGAGTTCCTTAATGAATTCAAGAAAAACGACGACAGCTACCTCATCGCCTTCTGCGTTATGGGCGGAATCTACTCCGAGGGAGTGGATCTTGCGGGCGAGGAGCTGATCGGCGCGGTTATAATCGGCATCGGAATGCCCGCCCTTTCCTATGAGCGAGAGGCAATTGCCGCCTACTATCAGGATAAGTATGAGGAGGGCAAGCAGTACGCCTACATCTACCCCGGTATGAACCGAGTATTCCAGGCGGCGGGCCGAGTTATCCGCCGTGAGGACGACCGCGGAGTAATCGTGCTTATCGACGATCGCTTTGACGATCCCCTTTACAAAAAAAGCCTCCCGAAACTCTGGGAGGGCGTGAAGTTTATCGGCAATTCAAGGGATTTAAACGAGGAGATCAAGGAGTTTTGGAGCAATACGGAGGAGTAAAATGCCATTTGCAACCATTAGTTGCGTAGCTATTAAGCATTTGAAAGCTAAAATGTATTGTTATCCCACCCCGGTTTTGCTATAATTTAGCTACAACACGGACAAGGAAAAGGACTTTATGAAGAAAAAACTATGGAATAAGGATTTTATATTACTTCTACAGGGTAGCTCGGTAAGCACAATTGGCGACCTGATGTACAGCGTGGCTATCGGCTACTGGGTATACGAGCAGACCGGCTCGAACAGCCTGATGGGAATAATGTCGTCAATATCAATGTTCGTGACTATGTTCCTATCCCCATTCAGCGGCAGTATCGTTGATAAGGCAAATCGCAAGTGGGTGCTTGTCGGCATGGATCTTTTACAGAGCGCAATAATGCTGACTGTCGGCGTGCTGGCATATACCCAGAAGCTTAGCGTACCTATCGTGCTGATCGCAGCATTTCTTGCATCGCTTGGTACTGTATTTTACTCACCCGCATCAAGCACTCTTATGCTTGACATCATTCCCCGAGATGACATGGTGCGCGGTCAGTCCATTTTCTCGGGCTCAAGCTCGCTTATCAGCATGGTTGGAACGGCCCTCAGCGGTGTTATGGTAGCCCTTCTCGGCGTGCCTCTCATCGTGATAATAAACGGACTCAGCAATCTCTATTCGGCAATCAGCGAGATGTTCATTACAGTTCCTAAAACCATAAACCAAGGTGAAAAAATAACCGTAAAGAGAATTTTACAGGATACAAAATCGGCTATCCACACGATTTTCTCCGAGCCCTGCCTCAGATTATTCGTGCCCTCGGCGCTGATACTTAACCTGCTTAGCGCAGGCGCATTTACACTGATGCTACCATTCTGTATGGAAAAGGGCTTTTCGGTAGACATGTACGGCTACCTGATGTCAATATGGACAGCCTCATCGCTTATCTGCGTCGTGCTGTTGGGAGCAATAAAGCTCTCTCCTAAGGCAAGATTCTGGGTTATGGCAATCGGCTTTTCGGGCTCTGTCGTATTCTTGGTGCTTGGATATCTCTCAAAGAATTTCATTATCCTCGCTATCTTCGCCGCTCTCGGCGCGCTGTTTAACACCGCCGGAAATACGGTATTCAACGCATCGCTGATGCTTGCCCTGCCCGAAGAAAACCGAAGCGCAATACTCGGCTTTATCCAGTCAGCATCTGTAGGTGGAACGGCAATTTCAGCCGTGATTTACGGTCTGCTCGGTGATCATTTCCCGCTGTATATCCTATTCTCGGCAGGTAACCTTCTCTCTCTCGGTCCCATGCTATTTATGTGCTTCCATCCAAGGACAAAGGAATTTGTGCTGTCGCATTAGCGATTAACAAGATACAACGCAAAAAAGGCGGTCGTCTGACCGCCTTTTCTTTATTTAAGTATTTGCACTAAAGGATTATCTGACAACTTCCTTAATGTCTACCTTAAAGTCCTCGCCAAAGTAGTCCTTGAGAACGTTATAAAGTACGCCGTCACGATAAAGCTTGTATGCGCCCTCCTGGCCGTCATACTGTGTAGATTCGGCAACCCAGACCGCCTTAATTTCCTCATAGCTTGCAGTTCTGAGGTCAAGCTTAAGCTTATAATCCTCGATAGGAGTATTCTTGTCATTCTGAAGATCAAGCTTGTTTACAACAATACCCCAGGAGCTATCCCACCAGCCAACAGAAACGATCTTGTAGCTCCAGATAGTCCAGCCCCAGCCGAGCTCATCGTACTGAACGAGGTACTTGCCCCACTCTTCCTCTTTGCCGAAGAAGTTGAACTCTCCGATAAGCTTGGGAACATTATAGTTAGACTGAGTATATGCCGCAAACATAAGGCTGTAGAACATTTCGTTGGAAACGCCCTTGTCGTGATTCCAGTTGTAGAAATGGTACTGATAAAGAACGTTCTCCCAATCGTAATCTGCGGGATCCGGCAGAGATGTAGGATACCAAACACCCTCAATAGAAATTACGTGATGGGGATCAACCTCACGGATAGCATCATAGAGTCTATCCATAACGTCCCACTGCAGCTTTCCGGTAGAGAGCTCGGTTCTCTTTACAGGCTCGTTTACAAGGTCGTATGCAATGATAGTGGACGCGAGGTCGGGACGCTCGTTAACATAATAGCTTGCGATATTGCGCCAGAGGTCGCACATCTGCTGAATGTAAATCTCGGTATCCCAGAAATCCATATCCTTGGTACCGCAATGCTCGTAGCCGGACTGACCGCCTACAACACCGTGCATATCCACGATAACCTTAAGGTTATATTTCTTTGCCAGCTCAAGGAAAAAGTCAAGCTTTTCAAAGGCATCCTCACGCATGGTAAGTGCCTCATCGGGTCCCTCCATAAAGTTGCGGTAGTACATAGGCAGACGAATAGTGTTAAGACCGGTGTCGCTGATGAGCTTAAAGTCAGCCTCGGTACAGTAGGAATAGAAGAAGGTATCAAGAAGCTCATTAAGCTGCTCTTCGGTAAAATCACCGTTTGCAACTCTCTCTGCAAGGATGGCATCCATCTCCTCCTGATAGATCTCCTCGTATTCCTCAACGATGCCCTGATTATTTACGCTCTTAAAGCTGCCATCATCATTATAGGCTGCGCCGATAGAATTTACGGTCATCCAGCCCTCTGCAATAAAGAGGTTACCAAAGTTAATGCCCTTGATCTCAAAGAGATCGCCCTTTTCGTCATACAGTCCCCTGCCCACCGCAGTAACGGTGCCAAGAGCATTGGGCTCTAATTCAACATGGCTCGGAACATTACCGGAGTTCTGATTAGATGCGTATTGGTTTCCCAAAATGGCTATTGCGCCCGCAATGATTGCAAGAACCAGAATGAAAGCAATTACGCCGATTAAAAATCTGTTCATTAATTTTCTCCAAAAAAGTATTTTAATTTTATTCCACTACTACGATATCACTGTACATCATCTTAAGGAATCCGTTCCACTCACGGAACTCGTAGAGTCTGGCTCCCGTAGTATCGGTATACTCCTTAGAATAGTCCGCGTATGCAATACAGGAATCCTTCAGCATCTCATAGGGAGTTGTACCGATGAAGAAGCGAAGGTCATACCATTTCTCCGCCTCGGTAAACGCATCGGCAACCTCAAGCGAATAGGTATAGGAGCCATCGTCATTAAGAGTGCCCTCGGCAGAGGCAAGAATCGTCTTATCACCGCCGGTGATCGCCAGCACAGGCGCAGTCACGCCACTCTTAAGCTGAACGGTAACCTGCATGGTGGGGGTGGGATAGGTGGTGAAGGTCACAAGATAGCTCTTAAGGATCTCGTCAGCATACTTTGTGGTATCCTCCTCGAAGTACACCTTAAGCATAGCCGCCGAGTCGTCTGCATCCTCCGGCTTCCAATCCACAAGATTGTAGACATAGTTATCCTTCTTAACCGTGGAGGACTGAATTACGCTGTGACCGTTAAAGCTCTTGGGAACGTCCATAACAACTGCGCCATCCCAGGTAAGAACCAGGTCATACCACAGACCGTCAAAGATAAGGTTGGAACAGTCAAAGGTCATGGTAGCAATGCCGTCCTCATACTTGCTGTCCACAACGTAGAGCTCATCTGCAGCAGAGGTCTTAATAAGCAGCTGAAGTCTGTCGGCAACCATAGGAGCATAGAGAGAGCTCTCATCAACGCCAACCTTAAGCTGCAGCTGAAGGTCGTTAGTAAGGGTGGCAGAAATAGACTCAACCGAGGAAATGATATTGTCGAATACCATTACAGGGCGGGAGATAACCTTCATTAATCCCTCCTTACCTGTGATAACCGAGTAATAGTAGGCGTTCTCATCAAACTGCTCTGCGGTAAGCTCGCCATGCTCGTCGGTGATCTCGATCTGGTCGCAGAGCATCACTGCGCTCTCATCAAACACAGGGCTCTGGCTCTTGTAAACCGCCTTACCGTTGGGATCACAGAAAGCACCCCAAGCGGTGTCATAGGTAAAGTTGAAATTAAATATTGCGCTACCGTCATCGTTAACGGTAATGCTGGGGAACATACTGGGGGCAGGGATAGAAACCTTCGCCTGCTTATCCCCCTGAATTACCCAGAGGTAGTAGTTCTCACCAAGTGTAAGCTCCTTGGTAAAGCTGAAGCGAGCATTTTTGCCGTCAACGGTCTTGGCAACCTCTATAGGTGAAACCTTATCGGAAAGACGGGATCCCTCGGTAAAGTAGATGTCAACGTCCTTCTTGCCCGAGTCAACGGTAAACTCGATCTTATACTCATTTACTCCGGTCTGGGTCATAACGATGTCACTGAAGCTGAAGGGATCGCCACCGAGGAAGATACGCTCAAATGCCTTACAGCTGCAAAGCGACAGTGTCATGGCAATTACCAGAACAAGCAGAGTAATTTTAATTGATTTTTTCATTATTTTGCTCCTAAATAAAGCTTTGAAGGAAGGTTAAAGGAAGCCCGCCGCCGAAAAGCGGCGGGCTATGTTTGGTTTATTGTTTTTATCGAATTACTGATACTGAACGGCTGTATCTCCACCCTCCCAGTCGATGAAGGAGAAGGTTCTGTCACCAACAACCTCGCTGTCAGCGGCATCGTAAGGAACAATTATTTTCGCATAATCAGCGCCGTTTACAGATACCATAATGAAATACCAGTTCCAGGGACGACCTTCTGTAACAAAAGCAAGATCAATCTCTGCAACAAAGCTACCTTCATTACTGATAAGTACCTCTGCCATAATGGATTCTACTGTGATGCTTGCGTCATTAGAATCATAGAGAGAAACAGAGAGAGAGTTAACGTTCTCGCATGTGCCGCTGAGAACCATCTTTCCATTTTCAAGTGTAGCGCCTGTGTATGTTACAACGGGAACAGGCTCTGCCTTCTCAAGCTTTACAACACCGAGTGTGTAGTATGCACTTGCATTGTTGCGCATGAGATAATAATCTGCGCCGCCTACGTTGATGGGAGCAAAGAGATCTGCAGCAGCCCACTTGGAGTTAACGTCGGAGTGCTTTGCACCGTTAACGAAGATACGAACGAAGTATGCCTTCTCCTTATACTGAGTGCTATCCTCGGAGATTAAAATATCGGAGAGATCGTAAGCAAACTTGAAGTGACCGGATTCGGTAGCAAGGTTTACACCGTCAAGCTGCTGTGTTTTACCGCCGGTTTTGTCAAGGCGAAGTGTAATTGTATCTGCCGCAATAGTGAGATCATTGAGATATCCCTCAAGGATAAGTGTGGGTTTGCCGTCAACATTTACAAGGTCAACCTTGGTGATGGCATTATTATAGCCTGTATTGCTGTAATTTACAGCGATACCTTCCCAATATGCCCACTTATATGTACGGAAACCATACATATACTCTTCGCTGGAACTATAATTCTGATAAACAACCTTGGTAAGCTCGCCGCCGTTTACAGATGTCCAGAGGTAATACCAGTTACCTGCCGCCATGGTGAGCTGATCGAGTCCGATCTCAACTGTGAAGCTGCCGTCCTCGTTAAGAGCCGCATCTGCCTTATAGTCCATGATGCCCTCAGAGGTGTTGTAGAGATATGCTGTAAGTGTCCTTACGTTAGTGGTAGTGCCGCTGAACACAAGCTTGCCGTTCGCATACTTAACCTCTGTAGCGGTAAGGGTGTAGGAGGAGTCATAGTTTTCAACCGAAAGGCTGAGTATATTTTCAATATCACCCCAAGCCCATGTCTGAATTGTAATCTTCTTGGACTCGGATGTAGAGTAGAATACATCACCGGTATTTACACCAACCTCGGTGTACTTAAGCTCTTCCATGGAACCGTCGCTGTAGAAGAACTTTGCATTCTGCCAGTCGCCTCCTACCTCAAGTGCGGAGAGCTCAACAGAAACCGTGAATTCGCCGTTCTCGGAAACTACGATGTCGTAGCCGTAAAGCTCGAGGTCATCACCAGGACCGACAAGGAGCTTGATGGCTGCGTCGTTTGTTGTACCGGAAACGGTAAGGATAATCTTGCCGTCCTTCTCTGCGATAGAGCCGGATGTCACGGTATGAACAAGCTTAACCTCGCCACACCACTCACAGCTGCCGTTAACGTAGCTATGATAGTTCAAGGCCGCCTGCTCCTCGTGACCGGAGAGATACTTCTTACATGCAGAGCACTGTGTGCCCTCGGTGTAGCCTACGCTCTGACAGGTGGGAGCTACTGCGGGAGAAGCAACCTCGGTATGACCGAGTGCAGAGACAATATTCTGAGCTCTTTCAACGTGACCGCATATGCCGCAATGAGCACCCTCGGTAAGACCGGTTGTCTCACAGCCTGCAGCTACGGCCTCATCAAGAACAAGTGCGTGAGGAAGCATGTCGGTAACAGTCTGCTCTACAACGATAGCATCACAATCTACGCACACCTTACCCTCGGTAAGACCGGTGGATGTACAGGTTGCATCTACTGCGGGAAGTGTATTAAGCTCAGTGTGTCTGCAAGCAACATCGCGGATAAAGCCGCAAGCATTACAGCTTTCATCATACTGATCATCATATGTGTGATCAACCTTGGGGATCTCTGTCTGTGCCGCGATAACCGCATTACAAGCAGAGCAATGCTTTCCCTCGGTAAGACCGGTGGAGGTACAGGTTGCATCTACTGCCGCATCAACAACCTCGGTGTGACCGGTTGCATTAACCTCGTCAGCCTTGTAGCTGTCACTGCAAATGCAGGTATAGGTTGTATAACCGGGCTCGGTACAGGTAGGCTCTGTCACCTCGGTGTTGTAGTGATGCTCGTGAAACTTTACAAGACCGAGAGTATTCCAAGCACTGGAGCTGTTGCGCATGAAGTAATAAGTGTCACAGCCAATCTCAACGGTTTCAAAGAGGTCGTTTGCCGCCCATCTGGAGTTGATGTCAGCCTTCTTCGCGCCGTTTACATAGATACGGATGAAGTAAGCCTCTTCGCCGTACTGAGTGGTAATTGCAGAATTGTAAAGCTCAGAAATATCGTATACGAACTTAAAGATACCTGCTTCAGTAGAGAGGTTATTAAGTGTAATCTTCTGAGTAGCACCCTTGTTCTTATCAAGAATGAGAGTGATGGTATCTGCCGCGATGGTTGCATCCTTCATAATACCTTCAATGGTAAGAAATGCTTTACCGTCAACCTCGGCGATAGAATAGTTGGTAATTCCGTATTCGAAATTGGAGTAATTAACTGCGATACCCTCCCAGTATTCCCACTTGTATGTACGGAAACCATGGCCGTAGTATTCATTCTTATCATAATTCTGATAAACAACCTTGGTAAGGTCACCACCGTTTACAGAGGTCCAGAGGTAATACCAGTTGCCTGCCGCCATGGTGAGCTGAGCAAGGTCAATCTCAACTGTGAAGGAGCCGTCCTCACCGATAACCGCATCAGCAGAATAGCTGTCGATACCCTCATCTGTATTGTAGAGGTATGCGGTAAGAGTGTTTACATTAGTGGTTGTACCGCTGAATACAAGTTTGCCATTTTCAAACCTGATATCGGTAGCGGTAAGAGTGTAGGAGGAATCATATTCTTCAATCGAAAGGCTCGCAAGCTTATCGGATGCGCTCCAGTTCTTGATGGTTACCTTTCTGTTGCTACTAAGGAAAACGTCATCAACGTTTACGCCGAGCAAATCGTAAGGAACAGGAACAATATTGCCGTCTGCCATACGAAGTCTTATATTATACCAACCGCGTCCCAGCTCAAGAGTAGCAAGGTCAATGGTAACGGTAAAGCTGCCGTCCTCTGCGATAGTAAGTGCGTGACCGTAAATCGCAGGATCATCGCCATCGGCCGCATTAACGTAAAGAACCGCATTGGGATCGGTGGTATTACCGGTCACGGTAAGAAGGATACTATCGCCATCTACAACAATAGATCCACCGTTTGCGGAAATGGTATGAGAGGGCTTTACATAATTCTCAACCTTAAAGCTGAGAGTAGGAATTCCGCCTTCGTCCCAAGAGCAGATCTGAATCTTGGTATTCTCAAGATTTATCCAGGACCAAAGTCCGTATGTTCCGCCCTCGCCATTGGTGAGCTCGTTGAGAGAAACTGTGTAATAGTGTCCGTCTGTGTAGTAAAGTCTTACGTTATACCATCCGCCGATAGGCATGGTGGTAAGATCGAAGCTAATGCTGAAGCTGCCGTCCTCGGCAACCTTAATTGCGTTATAGGAATTATAAACGCTGTCATCGCCGGGCTGCTGACCTACATAGAGCTGAAGGCCGGGGTCGTTAGTTTTACCCACGATGCTAAGAGTCATATCCTTGATAACAACAGACTCAACCTCAATGTAAGCATTGGGAACCTTGGGACCGTACTTTGCGTCGATCTCTGCGATAAACTCCTCGGTAAGAGCCTCTCCGCCCTCAAGCAGAGCCTTGGAAATAATTTCAACAAACATCTCATAGCCCTTGGTATTGGGATGAACACCGTCGGGGAAGAGATAGGACTTGTTCTGAGAGTACTCGTAAAGATCTATAAGAGTGAAACCATACTCCTCTGCTATATCTCTCTGTACGGGAGCAATGATATTAGCGATATTATTATTGTTAATGCCCCAGATGTCGGAATATGCATAAGGAACTGTACAAACCATAATGCGCATCTCGGGATTTACCTCAAGGAGAGAGTCTACAAGATGCTTGAAGTTTGCGTAGAAGGCATCGTATGTAGGATTGTTGTGAGTCTTGGAATCGTTGGTACCGATATTAAGGATTGCGATGTCGGGCACGATCGCCTGTACGCCTACCCACTGATACTGATTCATCCAGGACTCCTCGCCAAGATTGGGATTAACGGTCTTACCGCTGTTACCAAAGTTAACAACGTTGTACTGACCTGCAAGAGCATTCTGAAGCTGTGCGGGATAGCTCTCGGTATAGAAGTTACCTGCGCCTGCTCCCTCGGTGATAGATGCGCCGATACATGCGATGATAGGAAGATCCTCTTCATCTGCCTTTGCTACGGGCTTAAGCTGAACGAAGTTATGCGCCTCCCAAACCTTAACAACCATATAATTACCTGTGGTAAACATAGCGGGCTGGGTATGGGTGAGGATGTTGTCGGAAACGTTTATCATAGGAGTGGTATTGTCACCGGGTGCAAGAGCTGCACGCACGCCATTGATATAAAGCTTGATCTGACAAACACCGTCCTCGGTAGAGAACACGATATCAAATCTGTTCCACTCGCCCTTCTTGTAAATATCGCCGTCAACAATTGCCGCCGCCTGCTCGGGAGCAGAGGAAACAACAAGTCTGAGACCACCGTATGCGTATGCAAGACGGTAGCTGGAATTGTTTGCGTTATCCTTAGTGGAGGAGTTGAACCAAATGCTCCAATCGTTTGTTCCCTTGAGCATAAAAGAAATGGTAGCGTTGGTATGGTCGCCCATCGCAATTGCCTGATTTGCTCTGTGGAATTTAATAGAGCCGTCTGCCATGGTATAGGGGATATCTCCACCGTCCAAAGATGCCCCGTCATCATTGGTCATATAAACCCAACTAGAAGCGTCATAGAACTTGGCATCGAGCTCGGATGTGGTGGGAACATCGGTAACGTCATCGCCACCGGGTTGATCTCCGGGCTGATCTCCGGGCTGTTCACCGGGCTGATCTCCGGGCTGATCTCCGGGCTGATCTCCGGGCTGTTCACCGGGCTGTTCACCGGTAATAAAGTCTTTCACCTTCTCAATCACCGAACAAGATGAAAGAGTGAGAATCGAAAGCACCAATGTTGCAACGATCAAAATTTTGATCAGGTTGTTTCTTTGCTTCATGTCTTTTCTCCTTAAAAATTTATTTACTAAATAAATGTTTAAGCGGACATCGGATTTAGCCTTGCCGTTCTCTACCCGATGCAAGGATACTTTGCTACCCCTAAACAAATATAAGTCTATAATTATTTTAACATAAATTATAAATAATCGTCAATTCGCACAATAAACAAAAATATATAAAAGCTTTTATGCAAGATGCAGACATCAAAGCTACAATTGTCAATTAAGTATACAACGGACGATAAGAATTTTATTATACAAAAAAGGCGGTCAAATGACCGCCTTTTTGCTTGTTTATGTGTATTTTTCTTTGTTTTATTATAGTTTTTGCCTTACCACGCCTTGATGAGGGCGAGGGTGAGGTTGGTCGAATTTCTTGCGGCGATGGGCAGGAAGGTGGGATAATCCATAGTTGCCTCGCCGTCGGCAGAGTCGGAAATTGCACGGACAACCGCAAAGGGTACACCGTTTACAAAGGCGGTCTGGGCAATAGCGCAGCCCTCCATCTCGCAGGCGTCTGCCGAGAAGTCCGAGATGATCCTCTCCTTGTCCTCCTTTGAAGCGATGAACTTATCGCCCGAGGCAATTCTGCCAAGTCTTGCGTTAAGACCGAGAGATTTTGCCGCATTAAGAAGAATTTCGTTAGCACGGCTGTCGCTCTCAAAATAAATCATATTTATGCCCGACACAAGCCCCTTGGGATCACCGATAGCAGAGGTGTCCATATCGTGCTGACAGAGGTCGGAGGCAATCACAATATCACCGGTGGTAATTCCGCTTGCAAGTGCACCGCCCACACCGGTATTAATAAGCAGGTCTGGAGAATACTTCAAAATCATGATCTCAGCGCAGATTGCGGCAAAGACCTTACCGATACCACATTTCGCAACGGCAACACGCTTACCCTCGATGATACCGGTATGAATGGTCACACCGCTTACGGTCTCCTCGGCATGCTCGGTAAGCGCACCGATTATAGCGTTAACCTCGGGCTCCATTGCGCCGATAATTCCTATCTGAACCTTCATATCTTTTCTCCTTTATAAAGGAAATCGTTTTCCTTGGAATTAAGAATGGCGAGATATCTCTCGCACTCTACCTTTGCACAAGCGAGGTCGAGATTAAGATAATTACCGCACTCACGCTTTACCGCGCCAAACATTTCGCCGTCGTGGTTGACAATCCTTGAAAGCACGTCCTTAACCACGGTGAGGGTTTCCCCGTTATCGGCATTGCGCACGAGAAGATAAAATCCTGTCTGGCAACCCATGGGGCCGAAATATATAACACGGTCGGCAATACTGCTGGCACGCACGTAGGTGGCGAACATATGCTCTACCGAGTGCATAGTGAGATTATCCATATAATCACCGCCGTTAGGCACTCTGGTACGCAGGTCATAGGTGGTAATATCGCCGTCAATACGGGATACGTAAATGCCCTCGGTGAGCAGATCGTGATCCACAGTAAAGGAGGCTATTTTTTCTATTTTATTCATAAAAACACCTTAAATGTAATGTTTAGTTTATATTTATCATTATTTCAAAGGGTTGCCGTTGTTTGGCAACCCTTTTATTTCAATTAAAACTTAATGTGCTCAGCGATGTAATTCTTAACCTCTGCGAGAGGAATTCTAACCTGCTCCATAGTATCACGGTCACGAACGGTTACGCAGCCGTCGTTCTCGGTATCAAAGTCGTAGGTAATGCAGAAGGGAGTACCGATCTCGTCCTGACGGCGGTATCTCTTACCGATAGAGCCGGTCTCGTCAAACTCGATGTTGAATTCCTTAGCAAGCTCGTCGAAGAGCTCAAGAGCCTTCTCAGAAAGCTTCTTGGAAAGAGGAAGAACCGCGCACTTAACGGGTGCAAGTGCGGGATGAAGATGAAGAACAGCACGAACGTCGCCTGCCGCAATCTCCTCCTCGTCGTATGCGTCAACAAGGAATGCAAGCGCAACTCTGTCAGCACCAAGCGAGGGCTCAACTACGTAGGGAACGTAATGCTCGTTTGTCTCCTGATCAAAGAATGTAAGATCCTTGCCCGAGTGGTTGCCGTGCTGGCTAAGGTCATAGTCGGTTCTGTCGGCAATACCCCAAAGTTCGCCCCAACCGAAGGGGAAGAGGAATTCGAAGTCGGTGGTTGCCTTGGAGTAGAAGCAAAGCTCCTCGAGGTCGTGGTCGCGAAGACGAAGGTTTTCGTCCTTCATGCCGAGGTTG
>JAGCLY010000057.1 GCA_017646745.1 Clostridia bacterium | reverse complement strand
TACATAGACAGGGCATATTCTGCAAAAACTGACAATCGTCCTGAGTTTCAGCGTATGATACGTGATAGCGCGAAGAAAACCTTTGACGTAGTCATAGTTTGGAAGCTTGACCGCTTTTCTCGTAACCGCTACGACAGTGCAAAATACAAGGCTGCCTTGAAGAAGAACGACGTTCGTGTCATTTCCGCAACCGAGGCGATTTCGGAGGGCGCGGAGGGCATAATTCTCGAGTCGGTGCTCGAGGGTATGGCAGAATACTATTCAGCCGACCTTGCAGAAAAGGTAACGAGAGGGATGACCGAGAACGCCTTGAAATGCCGTTTTAACGGTGGTAATGGTCTGCCATACGGTTATACCGTTGACGAAGAGAAACACTTCCAAATCGACCCCTTAAAATCCCCCATAGTGGCTGAAATATTCGAGCGTTACGCTCACGGTGAATCCATTATAGACATAGTGCGCAGTCTCAACGCAAGAGGCCTTAAAACGCAGAAGGGTGCGGAGTTTAATAACGGCACACTTAACCGAATGTTCACTAATAAATCATACATGGGCGTGTATCACTATAACGGCATTGAAATCCCGGGCGGTGTACCTGCTATAGTGTCTGCCGAGACCTTTGAAATAGTACAGCAGAGAATGGCTAAAAACAAAAGAGCCGCCGCAAAGAATAAGGCGAAAGAGAAGTATATACTTACAACCAAGCTTTTCTGCGGCAAATGCCACACGATGATGGTTGCTGACTCTACGCAAAAGAAAAACTGCAATACCTACCGCTACTACAAATGTGCCAGTGCAAAGAGGCACGAGTGCGATAAAAAAGCCGTTCGCAAGGAATGGATTGAGGAGCTTGTGCTGAACAAGGTTATCAAGGTTCTCTTTGATGACGAAGCACTTGATAAGATTGCCGATAAAATCGTAGCTTTACTTGACGAGGACAACAAGGTTATACCGCTTCTGGAGGCTCAGCTGGGGGAAGTTAGAAAGTCCATCGGCAACGTAATGAAGGCTATTGAAGCAGGAATAATTACTCGCTCCACCAAGGCAAAGCTTGAACAGCTTGAAGCCGAGGAAGAGCAAATAGAGCAGAATATTCTCAAAGAGCAGATAAGTACTCCAAAGCTCACGAAAGAGCAGATTTTATTCGTTTTAGACAAATTTCGTAAACTAGACTTGACATTAGAGCGAAATCGAGAGCGTTTGATAGACAGTTTGGTCAAATGCGTGCTCCTTTATGACGACAAATTAGTAATCACCTTAAACTACAAAAACGAGCCTATAACAGTTCCCACAACCGACGAGCTCGACGAGGTAGAGAAAATTTCGGATACCGAAGCCTTTGCTTCACCAAAAACAACCTAATCCGATTCCGGATTAGGTTGTTTTTCTTTTTTGGGTGACCCGTACGAGGAATCTCACCCACTCGCGCTTTGCAAATTATGCAACTCATAGCTTTGATTTGCTTGTTTTGCAAATCACCTCTTGTGCGAATTGGGTTCGAAACATTGCTCCGTCCTTCCCTGTGGGAAGCTCGTCAGACGGAGCAAATTCCCGTACAAAATTCCGAGGATTCGATGCCCGTCTGTTTTTATTTATTACCTTGTTGACATTTTACTATGTCTATGCTACAATATGTTGAAAAAACAAAAAGGAGTATATATGAAAAAGTTTCTTATAATAACCGTGGCAATTCTTTTGTTGCTTACTCTGGTTGGCCCTTATGCCGTGCTTGCGCTCGCAGAGCAGGAGACACCCGCAGACAGCTATTCCTACAGCGAAAGCTTCTATAACAGCTATGACGAGGTAAGAGCTCATCTACTTGAACGTGTTGACAACCTGCGTAATGCGGGAATAACCGTAGAGCATAGCAGCTATGCAATTGACGAAAGTGACGGTCTGTACGTTGACAACGTCCTTCTCCCCGCAACCGAGGAAACCACCAATCTTATCGTCCTCACCACCGGTGTTCACGGTATAGAGGGATATATCGGCTCGGTAATGCTTGACGTTTTCTTCGAGGAGGTTTATCCCACACTCTACACCGCAAATACCGGTATTCTTATTGTGGCAAACGTCAATCCCTACGGTATGAAATATATGCGCCGTTACAACGAAAACAACGTCGACCTTAACCGTAACTTTATTGAGGATTGGGACAGCTTCGACCGTTCCTCCAACAAGGAATATCCCAAGGTTGATAACTTCCTTCAGCCCGAGGGTAAGATGAGCAACGCATTCTGGCACGAGGTAGCCTTCTTCCTTGCTCTTGCAAAGGAAGCAATCTTTACCGGCGCAGATACCATCTCCGATGCACTTCTCACCGGTCAGTATGAATATCCCGAGGGAGTTTATTACGGCGGCGATGGCGATGAGAAGTCTACCACCTATCTTAAGGGCGTGTTTGCTGACTGCCTTTCCGGTGAGTACGAGAATATTGTTCACATTGATATCCATTCCGGCTATGGCCCACGCTATAATATGGTAATCTTCAATTCAGTTCAGGATCCCACCACCGAGGCAGAGGCTGTAGAGATGTTTGGCTACGATTACATTATCGCAGTTGACTCCGAGGAATTTTATCCAACCTTTGGTGACACTACCGACTATTTCTACCGTCTGAAGAACAGCACGAAGAGCGACAAGGAGCTTTACTCAACCTGCTTTGAATTCGGCACTATCGGTGATAGCTTTATAGACTCTATTTTCTCACTGAAGTATACCGTTGACGAGAACCGTCAGCACTGGTATCCCACCGATAACTCTATTACCGAGCAGATGGTGCGCGAGAATTATTACGAGCTGTTTTATCCCACCGAAACTGAGTGGAGAGAAAAGACCGTTGTAGACTTCAAGGCGGCAATCTTTGGCGTGCTTGATGCAAAGCTTAAATAAAAGTCAAAAGGACACTCTATCTGAGTGTCCTTTTTTCAATGCTGGTAATACAATATTATGTTGTGCTTATTTTAGCTTTTATATACTCAGCAACACCGTCGGGAAGCATGTCTAGATGTGTCCCGCTCTTAATAGCCTCTCTGGCGGAGGTGGAGCTCACCTTCTCAAGGCCTTCGGCGCATTTCCAAAGCTCGGTTTCATATCTTCCGTGCTCAAAGTTCCACTCTGCCTGCTGTCTTTCCCATTCAAGGTCCGCCTCTGTGCGATAGCCCTTGATTATCTTTGAGATCTCATGATCGGTCATATAGTCGATAACAAGGCCGTTTGAGTAGCTTACCATTACGTTATCCAGATCATCAGTGGCAAGCATCAGCATACGCACCCTATCCTCTACCGAGAACATATAGTTTTTACTCGGATTAGTGAAAACTACCACGTAAACCTCGTCATACTTTTCGGCGGCGCGACGGATAATGTCAAGATGGCCCTTGGTTACCGGATCATAGCTTCCGGGGAGAATTACGCTCATTCTGTAGCCTCCCTGCCCTCGTAGAAGAGAATGTTTACAAAGGTCTTTTTGCCATAGTGTGTAGACTTGATTACACTATAACCCGCAAGTCTGGGATCGTCCATAAGGATCTCCTCCTCGCCCGATTCAAGCACAACGATTGCGCCGGGGATAATAAGCTCACGCTCTGCAAGATAGTTTGCCGCATCGGCACAGCACTCCATAGCATAAGGGGGATCAACGAAAACAAGGTCATACTGTTCCCTGCCCGATGCCTTTCTGATATAGTTGCGCCAATCACTTACAAGAAAATGGCTTACATCAAAAAATCCGGTAATTCTTGCATTTTGCTTTACGATCTCCATAGCCTCGCGAGAGAGGTCAATAAAGGTAGCCTTCTCTGCACCTCTGGACAATGCCTCAAATCCCATCTGGCCGGAGCCTGCAAAGAGATCAAGCACACGTCTGCCCTCAACATCAAACTGAATAGAGGAGAACACCGCCTCTTTTATTCTCTCGGAGGTAGGTCTGGTTGCATCACCCTCAAGACTGACAAGCTTTTTGCCCTTTGCGCTACCTGTAATTATTCTCATCATTTCTTTTTACCTCTTTTTTCTTCAAAATATGCCACTATACGCTCTGCATCTGCCCTGCCAATACCTTTTACCGAGCAAAGCTCGTCCACACCGGCAGTACGAATTTTGCCAAGCGGCATTACGGCGAGAAGGGCCTTGGCCTTCTTCGGTCCGATACCCTCTATTTTTTCAAGGGAGGAGTGTGTCATTGTTTTTATTTTACCCTTAGACGAGGATTTTACCGCAAACCTATGAGCTTCTTCCTGTAAATTGTAAATAAAGGCGTACATATCAAACTCTTTTGCGATAGATATCTCATTATTTCCATCGGTCAGTGCCCTGGTTTTATGGTAATCGTCCTTAACCATACCAAAAACAGGAATCTCAAGCGAAAGAGACGAAAGCACGGATTTTGCCACACCTACGTGGGCATCGCCACCGTCGACAAATATAACATCGGGCATTTCACCCAAGGAAGCGCTGCCGTCACCAATATGCGACAGTCGACGACTCAGCGCCTCACGCATTGAGCC
Organism: Clostridia bacterium; assembly: GCA_017646745.1. Taxonomy (GTDB): domain Bacteria; phylum Bacillota; class Clostridia; order Oscillospirales; family CAG-272; genus UBA1740. The sequence continues at coordinate 11,814 of JAGCLY010000057.1, read as the reverse complement.
GTAATCGTCAGCGCCATCAGTGGTTTTGATAGAAAACAGCCTGTAATCGCTCTTTTTAAGCTTACCGTCCGACCATACGACCATAGATGCTACGATATTCTCGTTACCTATATTGGAAATATCATATGCCTCAATACGGCGAGGCAGCTCGTAAAGCCCTAGTAGCTGGGACAGACGTCGAATATTCTTGTTTTCCCGCTCTCCCTCAAGGCGGTACTGGCGGGCAGATTCCTTGGCATTTTGGATAGCCATATCACAAAGCGCCCTACCATCGCCCCTCTCAGGAATTTTAACAGCTACCTTTCTTTCTGCCAGAAGCGATAAATATTCGCCAAGCAGGGCCGAATCCTCGCCATCAATATCAAAAGCCAGCATTACCTCTCTCGGCAGACTGCTGCCACCGTCGTAGTGCGAGGCGATAAGAGAGATTGCCTCCTCAGATGTAAGCTGCTCCTGTGCGGAAAGAATAAATTCGTTCTTATTTACCAATGCACCGCCACGAATGGAAAGCATTGACATAACGCCCACACCCTGGACAACCGTAATAGCGAAAACATCACGGTTAACCTTAACGTCGGCAACAACCTTTTGCTTTTCTGACAGCTTCTGCAACGCCACAAGCTGATCGCGTATAGCCGCCGCACGCTCAAACTCAAGCATCTCAGCAGCTCTCTCCATATCAATACGAAGCATTTCCCTTGCCTCTGCGGTATTGCCATCAAGCACACGCTCGGCAGAGCGAACACGCTGACGGTACTCCTCGGGAGTAATATTTCCCGCACAAGGCGCTATGCATCTGCCCATATCCCTGTAAATACAGGGGCGCTCTCTGCCAATATCCTTTGGAAAGCTACGCTTACAGGTAGGAAGAGAAAAGACCTTAATCACCGCATCAAGTGCGGCATATGCCGATGATGCGCCCTGATAGGGACCGTAATATTTAGCCTTGTCCGAGGATCGCTCACGGGTGACAAAAAGCTTTGGGTACTCATCTGCAGTAACCTTGATATATGGATAAGACTTGGAATCCTTAAGGCGGATATTATACTTTGGCATATGGCGCTTTATCAGCACGTTTTCAAGAGTAAGCGCCTCGATCTCGGTCTTGCAGACGATATAATCAAAATCATCGACCAGCGAGACCATCTTTGCCGTTTTAAGGGTATGATTATTACCTGTGAAATATGTGGTTACCCTATTTTTAAGCTTTTTGGATTTACCGACGTAAATAATCCTGCCGTCAGCATCCTTCATTATATACACTCCGGGAACTGAAGGCAGAGAATTTGCCTTGTTTCGAAGCCGCTCTATTCTCGCCATAATCCCCTCCGTAAAAATCAATAAAATTTAAAGGGTAACGAGCACCGGCAACCATAAGGCCACAGGAATATCGTTACCCTTTTGGAGCTAACCCGGCAGACACCGTCGGTGTCAGGGCAACTCAATTACTTTTCGCCTAACTCGCTGTCAACAAGCTCTGCAAGTCCGCCTACAGCATCACCCTCGTCAATACCGTCAGCGATCAAGGTAATAGCTGTACCCTTGGTAATTCCAAGAGAAAGCACACCGAGAAGGCTCTTTGCATTAACGCGGCAATCCTCCTTTTCCACCCAGATAGAGCTCTTAAAAGAGTTTGCCTTCTGTACGAAGAATGTTGCAGGTCTTGCATGCAGACCTACGCTGTTGCGAATAGTTACGCTGCGAGAAATCATTATTTTTTCTCCTTGGATTTCTTAATTCCTAACAAGTATATCAAATTTTTAACAAAAAATCAATACCTTTTTTAAATAATAAGTGTTATTTTAATGGTTTTTTTGAATAAAAAAGCTTTACAATCGAATTTTTATCCAATTTCTATATCAATTACCGAGGAATCGAATGCGCTGCTCTCCTCATAATAAAGAATTCTGTCGTCGTAATCCCTCTTAGCCACTCTAAGCGATGCGCTACCGATACCGAATACGCACCAGAAGAGATAGTAAGCGGACATGTCAGACCAGATGTAATTTACCATACCAAACGCGAGCATAGCGAACAGACAGGCTCCGCTGAGATTTGCTATCCTCTCAAACTGCGAATTTCTGACGTAGAGATACATCGTGGATCTGTGCCTTACTCTTGTTATAATCAGGAAAAGCAAACAAAGGGGAGCGAGTATACCCGCCTCAAGGCCAAGCTCAATAAAGAGATTGGAGGAATCGGGGTGACCGAAGATGCCCATAGAGGCCATCTCAGATGCAAAGCTTTCGCTACCGATGCCGATGCCGAATGCAAGATGATCTGCAAGCAGCGAGGCGCTCTTAGACCAGAGATCAAACAGTACGTCTGCTGAAACAACAGATGGGCTGTATGTGAAAATCAGATTAAGCATTCCGGCGGGGAGAAGCAAAAGTGCAACCGATACGGCAAGCAAAACAGGTAATATAACCATGGGCGCCCTGTTCGACTTAATAACCGCATAAGCTCCTGCGCCGAGTATTATCGAGCTGATTGCAAAGAATTCTCCCGACAGGATCAGTGCTATAAAGCAAAGCACCGAGCACACCGGCATAAGTCCGCCGGAGTTGGTGGAGGTATGCTTTATCATGCCGAAGGAAAATACCAGTGCCGCCAAGAGAATAACCGTAACGCCGTCCGCCCTGGCAAGAATCACCGAGAGATCGTCCACGGTGAAATTCCGTCCCACACGGCTTATTGTTACTATAAATTGACCTATTGATACAAGTGCGGCCAAGACACCGGAAAGGATAACAGAATTTACCGACAGCTCGGCAAGTCTACGGTTAGTAATGATATTGCCCGCAAGAATATATCCCAGCGAGAAAATTATCATTTTTATCGATCCAAAGAAGGATTCGTCACCCTTGATAAATATACCGCTGATGAGTATGAAAAGGAGCATCACACCGATAATTATATCGTATTTTTCAATGAAGAATACACGTCGGCCGTATACTACCTTACGAATAAAGGATACCACGGCAAGAAGTATTGCCAGTGCGAACACAAGCTCGGAGTGGGGTAAAAATCTGATAAAGGGCAAGCATACCAGAGTTGTAAGAAAAACAAACTCGGGCGACTGCAGTCCTATATACACGCAGATAGAAACTCCCATAATAAGAGTTATCTGCCAAAGAGGAGCTATAGACGAGAGCATTGCAGGCGTAAGCCCAACAATTACCGGAATGAATACCGGCAGACTACGCCCGTTTTCGCTGGGCGAATGTCTTTTCATACAGAAAAATTCGAAGAAAAGATAGTCGGTCGGCTTAAAATCCTGCATATATATAGGTAGGGGCTTATCGGCAACAAGAAACGGAATAGAAAGACAGGAGATGAGTATTCCGATTATCGGTGTAGCCGGGGAGTTGTCATAGGACAGCTTAAGGAAATACATAAGCGTGCTGGCAAGACCGAAGCATATAAGCGCCGTGCCGTATGTTCTGGTAGAAATGTGAGAAATAAGATTATAAACTGCGCTGGTAAATTTAAAGAACTTCTTAGAGCGAATGCGCTTAAATCTTTGAGTTACCGATCCGCTTATCTCACGGGTAAAAAATCCGCCGGTAGGTGATACACCCTTACTTTTTTCACGCTCCATGGAATTTTTCAAAAAGGAAGAATTAGACATTTTTCACCCTCCTTTTCTTCTTCGGCAAAAGCGACTCCTCTATCTCAGGATGAAGGGCCAGCATATCCGGACGGCGTTCACGGGTGATCTCAACCGCCCTCTCAAGTCGCCATCTGTCGATCTTTGCATGATCGCCCGAAAGAAGTATCTCCGGCACCTCTCTGCCTCTGAACTCACGGGGCTTGGTGTACTGGGGATATTCAAGAATACCCGATGCAACCGACTCACCCTCATAGCACTCGCTGGAGGACAGAACTCCGTCAATAAGTCTTGATACCGCATCAATCACTATGCAGGCAGGGATCTCTCCGCCGGTGACAACGTAATCGCCAATGGAAATCTCCTCATCAACGATCTCGTCAAGTATACGCTGGTCAACTCCCTCGTAGTGACCGCAAAGGAAGATAAGATTATCGTACTCCGAAAGCTCCTTTGCCACCTGATGAGAAAACATTCTGCCCTTAGGCGACATATATATTACTCTTTTTTTATTGCCCTCGGGAATATCACGAATGACACTCTCATAGCAATCGTATATAGGCTGACAGGTCATAACCATTCCGACTCCGCCGCCATATGGGGTGTCATCGGTTTTTCTATGCTTGTCTTTGGAAAATTCACGGATATTGTGGTAGCCGATCTCAATAAGACCGCCCCCCTGCGCCCTGCCGATTATACTCTCGGACAGCACCCCTCTGACCATATCCGGAAAGAGAGTCATTACGTCAAACCTCATCTGCATCATCGAAAAGACCGGGAATAGGCATTATAGCCATACCCCTCTCCTCGCTTATCTCCTTTATAAATTCGGGAACATCGGGAATAAGCACCTCGCGTCCCTGATATTTTACTGTGTAAATTCTTCTGCCCGCAACATCGCTTACATCGGATATTTCACCAAGGCTCTCGCCGCTCTCGGCATGGAAAACAGGCAGACCAATCATATCAGCGATAAACATTGCACCCTTGGGCAGTGGAACGTCCTCACGGTTAAGATAGAACATTCTGCCGCGGTAGGCAATAGCCTCCTCTCGGGAATTAATTCCCTCTATTCCCATAAGCAGGAACTGTCCGGCTACCGAGCAGGAAAGCACCGCCTTTTCGGTGAAGGAACCGTTACGCTCTTTGAAATATATTCTTTTTATCTTAGTAAGAACCTTAGGTGAGTCACAAAGATGCTCGACCTTTACAAGTCCCTTTACTCCGTGAGAGGTGCAGATTTTACCGCCCTCAAGATATAAGCTTTTCATATTATTTCCTCTGTCTTTGTGCGCCTTGTGGTTTTGCTACCCTTTGGGTAGGTCTGCCGGGCGATTTTTTTCTTTTCGTCAAAGGCTTTTTAGCCGCGAGCTTCTTTTCTTTGGGCTCTTCCTTGATAACAAGTCTATTAAGAAGCTTTTCGGCAGCAAGCGCTCTTGCCTCCTGCTTGCTTTTACCAACTGCAGTCTCGGAAAGTCCCATGCATCTGCACTCTATCATATACTCCCTGCTCGACACGGTTGACGAGGGAGTTTCACCAAGATCCCTGAACTCAGGAGATGGCTGTTTGTTCTTAGAAGCGAAGGATTTTAGCGCAGAAAGTGACTCAAAGTTTACATTTCGGTGCTTTTCACCCTCTTTTTTGAGTATCTCAAGAGCCGCCTCAGCTGCTGCCGCATCTGCAATCTTTTGATTTTTTCCCTTACCGGTAGCCACCACTCTATCACCGATAAGCACCGCTCTCTCATACACCCTCTTGTGATCGGGTCCGGACTCTGAAACCGTTTTGTACATCGGAGCAGGCAGACGGTGCTTTTTATCTGCACAGAACTCCTGCAGGGCGTTTTTGTAGCTCTGAATAGGCGCTGTGACCTGTGAATAATAGCTTGAAACGTCAAGCATTCCCGCAACGACAGCCATAACGGCATTAAGATCCCTATTAGAATCAATATAAACGGCGCCGATTATACTCTCAAACAAATCCTCCATTACCGAAGGCTCATTTTCAACACCAAGCTTGGCATCTCCCTCGCCCATGCGAAGATATTTCTGCAATCCAAGAGCCGCCATACTGCCGGAAAGATTGCGCTTGTCGCTAAGCTTTGAGCGAATGTTGGAGAAATCGCCCTCGTTGAGGCTTGTATAAATTCCGTGCTCATATCTCTCGGTCTTATCACGGAGCATCATAGTGATAATAACCGTGGACAAAACGCTGTCACCAAAGAACTCAAGCACCTCGTTTGACATATACCCCCTACCGCCTCTGCGCTTATGCTCGTTACAGAAGCTGGATCTGGTAAAGGCCTGAGTAAGCAGGCTTTTATCCTTAAAGGTATAGCCTATTTTTTTCTCTATAAGAGAAATATTCTCATTAAAATCCATTATTTACCTCAATTTTAAACCAATAAAAGTATAAGCGGAATGGTAACGATAGAAAGAATGGTGGATACTGTTACCAATCTGGACACGTACATGGAGTCACAGTCATATTTTTCGGCAAACATAGTAGCCGACGTAGCTGCAGGCGCAGCCGCAAGAATAACAATTACCATCTCAACCGCAGGATCGATGGAAATCACCAATCCCACAAGCTTTACAAGACCGAGTGCTATGAGAGGCAGAGCCACGTGACGCAGGGCGATGAATATATACATATTCACATCCTTTATCACTCCCTTAAAGCTCATATCCGCAAGTCGCAGACCGATAACCACCATAGAAAGGGGGGCGACCAGGTTTTTAAGCATTACAAAGGCTTCCTCTGCAAGAGCGGGAACGTAACCCTCGATGGGCAAAATAAAGAATACAAGACCGATTGCCGATGCAATAGTTGTTGGATGAACAAAGGCCTTCCAGATAGGCGTGTTATGCTTGTACTCAACGTGATCGTCAATACCGTCGTGATCTCGGTCGGCATGATCGGTGCAAATTTTAACACCCAGCGACCAGAGAAAGACGTTAAAGGTAATGCTGTAGATCAGCGCATAAACGGTAGAGCCGGGATAATCGGCCTCAAGCACAGCAGCGATAAGCGGAATGCCCATAAACGCTACGTTGGAAAACACTGTTGCGAATCGAAGCATACGGCGCATAGAATCAGGTGCCTTTTTAAAGAAGTTCATTGCCACCACGGCAAATAGGGCGTGAAGCAGTACCGAAAACACAAAGACGTATGCCGAATTAATCAATATTTGCTCGTCATAAGGGCGCAGATATGCAACGAATGTCAAGGCAGGCTGGGCAATATAAAGCACAAGATTAGATATCCCCTTGCCAAAGCTATCATCGCAAAGGCGACATTTTTTCATCAGCACGCCCGGTACCATCATAAGAAACAGTAGAGCCACGTTGTAGATCAGTTTCAGCGCTATCTGCATATTTACCTCCGTAAAGCTTAGGTCTAATATGTTATTTTACCATTTTTTAAGGATTATGTCAAGATTATTTATATATTAACAATGTTAAATATATAACGTTATTTATTTTTATGTAAATATTGACAAATATACTTTTTTATGTTATAATGACCGATGGAGTAGAATACTCAAATTATTTTTTAAAGGAGAAATTAAAATGAGCGAAGAAATCAAGAACCTCAATGAGCAGCCCGAGCAGGCTCCTGTTGAGGAAAAGGTTGAGGCTAAGAAGCCTCTTGACAAGAAGACCATCGCTATCATCGCAGGTGCTGCAGCAGCAGTTATTGTACTTGTACTTGTACTCGTACTTGCACTCGGCGGCGCTAAGGACTACACCCTTGGTATGGGCGTTGTTTTTGGTGATATGACAAATGCTCAGACCAACGCAACCATCGCTACCGTTGTTCTTGACAAGGATGGCAAGATCGTTGCTTGTCGTATTGATGCAATCCAGAACAAGTATGCTATCGGCGATACCATCACCTTCTCTGTTCTCGACACAAAGATGGAGCTTGGCGACAAGTATAACATGGCAGCTTACGGTACTCCCAACATTGAGGGTGGCACCGTTAAGGAATGGTATGACCAGGCTAAGGCTTTCGAGGCTTACGTTGTTGGTATGACCGCTGCTCAGGTTGAAGCTATTGAGACTCAGGAAGTTAACAACCACGTTATCGCAAAGGATGAGGCTCTCCTCAACGCAGGCTGCACCATCCAGATCACCGATTTCATGGCAGCTGTAGTTAAGGCTTGCAAGGATGATCAGGGTGTTGCTTTCAAGGCTAAGGGTGAGTTCACTCTCGGTATCGCTGCTAACAACGCAGACGACGGTTCTGCTATCGCAGACGGCGTTGCTACCATTAAGATGAACTCTGACATTGCTGCAAGCGTAGTTGTTGACGGCAAGATCGTTGCTTCTATCAACGATGCTATTCAGCCCCAGGTAGTTGTTGACGCCGAGGGTAACGTTACCTCCAAGTCCGTTGGTAAGGGCGAGGGCATTCTCAAGACCAAGAGAGAGCTTAAGGAAGACTACAAGATGGCAGCTTTCGGCGCTCCCAATGTTGAGGGTGGCACCGTTAAGGAGTGGTATGAGCAGTCCGCAGCATTCTCTACATATGTTATCGGCATGACTGCTGATCAGGTTAAGGGCCTTGAGACCCAGCTTGTTAACAACCACAACATCTCCAAGGACAATGCGCTCCTCGATGCAGGCTGTACTATCCAGATCACCGGCATCCAGGCAGTTGTTGCTGAGTCCGTTGCAAACGCTCGCTAATTAATTTACAATGCGTATCTAAAAGGGAGGGCTTTCCTCCCTTTTTAGATTATTTAAAGGAAGAATGAAAAAAAAGTTTATTGCACTACTTCTTTTGCTTTGCATTTTTTGTTCAGTGATGCTGACAGGATGCAGCAAGCAATCATTCAGCGCCAGCTCATTCGCTTATTTTGATACCGTAACCAAGGTTATCGGACATGAAACAAGTCAGAATAAATTTGCCAAGGTGGTAGATGATGTTTATGCATTGCTTGGCGAATATCACAAGCTTTATGACATCTATAACGAATATGACGGCATTAACAACCTTGCCACAATCAACAAGCTGGTTGACGGTGAGCATCCCGTTGTAAAAGTGGACCGACGCATTATTGATATGTTGCTTGAAGCAAAAAGAATGTACGAGCTGACCGACGGAAAAATGAACGTTGCCTTAGGTAGTGTGCTGTCTATCTGGCACGACTACCGCACGAAGGGTATAGACGAGCCCTGGAACGCAGAGCTCCCCCCTATGGAGCAGCTTCAGGCGGCGGCAAAGCACACCGACATCAATAATATAATTATTGACGAGAAGGAGTGCACCGTGTGGCTTGCAGATCCCGAGATGAAGCTTGACGTTGGCGCATTTGCAAAGGGATATGCCGTTGAAATGGTGGCGCAGTATCTTGAAAGCATCGGCAAAACAGGTTACGTGGTAAACGTTGGCGGAAATATCCGTACCGCGGGCGCTAAGCCCAGCGGCGACAAGTGGCTTACAGGCATTGAGAACCCCACGGGTGAGGCCGGATATATTGAGTATGTAGAGCTCGAAAGAGAGGCTATTGTAACCAGTGGCTCATATCAGCGATACTATATTGTTGATGGCAAAAGATATCATCACATCATAGATCCCGAAACACTTATGCCCGCCGAAAGAGGCTATCTGTCAGTTTCTATCATCTGTAATAGCTCTGCTATGGGTGACGGTCTTTCCACCGCCCTGTTCTGTATGAGTATGGAGGACGGAATGGCTCTTATCAACTCTATAGACGGTGTAGAGGCCATGTGGGTAACGACCGACGAGGTTAAGCATTACTCCAGCGGCTTTTCAAGCTATATAACAGAAAACTGATATATTAAAACGCCCGAATTTTCGGGCGTTTTTTTATTTTTAACAAAATAATATTGATATTAATATCGTTTTAGTTTATAATTTATTGGAAATAATAATTACGAGGTATAAAAATGACAGTTACTAATGATATAAAATATGTTGGTGTCAACGATCATCAGATAGATCTGTTTGAGGGGCAATATGCCGTACCAAACGGCATGGCATACAACTCATACGCCATAATCGACGAGAAAATTGCAATAATGGACAGCGTTGACATTCGCTTTGCCGATGAGTGGATAGAAAACGTTAGAGCTACCCTTGACGGCAGAAAGCCCGACTATCTCATTATTCAACACATGGAGCCCGACCACTCGTCCAGCATCATGAGATTTATAGAAAGCTTCCCCGACGTGAAAATTGTCGGCTCGGCAAAGGCTTTTTCTATGATGAAGGGATTTTTCGGCAACGATTTTGCCAACCAAAGAATTGTTGTAGGAGAGGGAGACAAGCTTTGCCTTGGCTCGCATGAGTTGACCTTTATTACCGCCCCCATGGTGCATTGGCCCGAGGTTATTATGACCTACGACGCCGCAGACAAGATTCTTTTCTCTGCCGACGCATTCGGTAAATTCGGCGCTCTTGACGTAGAAGAAGACTGGGCATGCGAGGCAAGAAGATATTACATCGGCATTGTTGGAAAGTACGGCGCGCAGGTTCAGTCGGTGCTTAAAAAAATAGCCGAACTTAAAATAGATATGATCTGCCCCCTCCATGGCCCGGTTATAAAGGAAAATCTTGACTATTATATTAACCTTTACGACATCTGGTCAAGCTATCGTCCCGAAACAGAGGGTGTATGCATTGCCTATACCTCAATCTACGGAAACACAAAAGCGGCGGTGGAGCTGTTAGCAAGCGAGCTTGTGAAAAATGGCGTGAGGGTTGCAGTAAACGATCTTGCAAGATGCGATATGCACGAGGCGGTTGAGGATGCCTTCCGTTACGACAGACTGGTTCTCGCAACGACTACCTACAATGCAGATATTTTCCCATTTATGAAAGAGTTTATCGACCATCTTACCGAGCGCAACTTCCAAAATCGCAGAGTTGCATTTATAGAGAATGGCTCATGGGCGCCCATGGCAACCAAGGTGATGAAATCTATGCTCGAAAAAAGCAAAAATCTGACCTACGCTAACACCGAAGCCAAGATCATATCCGCACTTAATGATGACAGCAGATCGCAGATACTTGCCCTGGTAGATGAATATTCAAAATAAGAATTTGTTTTGGTGATTAAATCACAGAAAACTACTTATATTTATTATATAATTAAGTCACAAAAATAAATTTGATAAACCGAAAGGAAAAAATATTATGGCAAAATACATTTGTGACGCATGTGGATGGGAATATGATGAGGAGCTTGGCGCACCCGATCTCGGTATTGCACCCGGCACGAAATTTGAGGATCTTCCCGATGATTTTGAATGCCCCCTCTGCGGAGTAGGCGCAGATATGTTCAGCATGGAATAATCTACCTTTATAAGAATATAAGAAAAAGCACCCATACGGGTGCTTTTTCATTGTTTGTTTAAGATTATTTAATTGTAAGAGTGTTGGTGTAGCCAGAAACAGCCGTAAATCTCTGAGTACTGCAACCGGTAAAGCTACAACCAATAAGAGTAACAGCAACGGAATATCCATCGCTATAAGCATTCACGGCATTTTTCTTAACATACTGATTGCTACCAAATGTCAAGCCACCGGAATAACTGAAGCTACAGCTATTGAAGGTCTGATTGCCACCCATACAGGTAACCCAACCAGCTCCACTGCTACCCAATGCGAATGTGCAATTGTTAAAGGTTGCACTTCCATTGGGATTATCAGCGAAGTTAACCTGAACGCCATCGTTCATTGTGCAATTGTTGAATACAACGCTCTCACAACCTGCGCCGGAAGCAAAGTGTGCATAACAAGTGAAATCAGTAGCTCCAAATGTGCAATCTTCAAATGTAACAACTCCGTCACCAGCAGCTGTTTTAATAAAGTTCTGGCTACCATAGCTAACCACATTAAGTCCCTTGATGGTTACACTTGCAGGAAGGTCAATAGGATTTCTAATATCAAGGGTAACGCCCTCTGCATTGATAACCTCGCCGGGCTTTGCGTTTGCAAATGCCTCGGTAAGCTCGTCAACGCTCTCTACCTTGGTCTCGGGAGTATAACCGTTAGCCTGAACTGCCTCTACGTGGAAGTTGATCTTAACGTTGCTATCGGTCTGCTTCTCGTAAGCAAGGGGAAGCTCAACCGCTACCTCGATAGTCTTATTATCAGCATCTGCTGCTATCCAAGGAGTATAAGTAGGCTCAAGGGTGGAAATAGAAGTTCCATCTGCGGTAGCAACAAG
>JAGCLY010000056.1 GCA_017646745.1 Clostridia bacterium | reverse complement strand
GTCATCGTCGTCCTCGTCGTCCTTATCGTCCTTGTCGTCCTCGTCGTCCTTATCGTCCTTGTCGTCCTTATCGTCCTTATCGTCCTTGTCGTCCTTGTCGTCCTTGTCGTCCTTTTCATCATTGGTGCCATTATCGTTGGTTCCGTTACCTGCATTGGCAGATCCGTCACCGCTACCGTCACCGTTACCGTCACCTGCACCGCCGTTCTTGCCACCGCCGAGAATAAGAGCAAGTACGATTATGATAACAACCACAGCTGCGGCAATGCCTGCTATAATACCGATCTTCTTCTTGTCAAGGGATTTGCCCCCTGTCACAACGGTTTGCTCCTCCTGCTCGGGCTGTACAGCCTCTTCGGTCTGGGGAGCTGTGTCAAAGTTCTTGTTCTCTTCCATTTTGCTTCTCCTTTTTTTGTTAAATATATTAGGTTTTTTGCTAACTAACATTGTCATATTGGCATAACTGCAAGCCAAAGATCAAGCAGATGAACCTGACCTACAAAAAACAAGCGATTATTTTATCGTATAATATTTCTTAGTAAATGCAGCAACGTCCTTCCACAGCTCACGGTCGCGGGCGGAATTTTCGGCTCTTGACCAAACGAGAAATTCGGTAAAGCCCTGCTTTTCCACGTCCACCTTTGGGGCGCGGTCTATATTACAGTCAAACAGACCCACCTGTCGATATGGCATAAATCCCCTGCCCGACGCCTTTACCTCCCAGATAACGTCGACGTCACGGAGGCTGGCCCCCTCAAGGAAGAGCATGCCGAGATCCGTGAGGTCGGATAGAAAATCCAGGTCGCAGAGCTTGGCACAGCATCTGACGTGCAGATCACGCAGATCGTGAAAATGCGAGATAAATCGGTAGTCGTCAAGCGACGTGTAAACGTATAGTCCAAGAACCTGAAGAGAGCAGATCCTGTCAAAGATCTCTCTGTCCAAAAGGTCCTCCGGCGCAATAAACAGCTCCGGTGTCTTCATGTTAAACGCGCTGGCGGTGTTCTCCCACATAACGGGAGTAACCGAATAGCATACTCCGCCATCGCTGATTCCGATGCTAACGTACTCCCTCTTTGGGTCAAACAGCTTTTCTCTCTCGGATGCTAACATAATAATTCCTCCGACCGTCTATCAAAATTGTCTTATGGGCTTGATTGCCGGGCCGTCGTCAAACTGGCGCACCTCGCCGAGGGCGAAAAATCCATTTGCGTCACAAAGACGGACAAGCTGACCGAGCTCAAAATGCGCGCCGATCTTCTTGAGGTAGATCTCAAGGCCGTGGTGGGCCAGGCGAGCATAAAATTCGGGCAATTTAACCTCCGGACAGGCACGGAAGATATACTCCACGGGGAAGATACAGCTTTCCCTCTCCTCATCGGTCATATTTTCAAGCTCAGAAAGGGTGTGGGCATCTGCCAGCGTAAAGCCTGATGCCGAGGCACGACACAGGGTTTTCATCGTGCCGCCACAGCCCAGCCTTGCACCGATATCAGCGCAGAGGGTACGGATATATGTACCCTTGGAGCAATGGACATCCAGGCTATACTCACGGTCGTTTATTTTCTCCACGCCGATGGAATGTATAGTTACCTGCCGTGGCTGGCGGTCGATCGTTACTCCGTCACGGGCAAGGTCGCATAGCTTTTTGCCGCCAACCTTAAGCGCCGAGAACATAGGCGGAGTCTGCATATACTCGCCTACGAAGGAATTTACGGCAGAGATAACCTCCGCCTCGGTAGGTATAGAATCGCAGGTAGTAAGGGTCTGGCCGGTAACGTCCTCGGTATCGGTGGTAACACCCAAAAGCAGAGTTGCCACATAATGCTTGTCCGAGGTGAGCATAAACTCGCTGGCCTTTACTCCTCGCTCCACAAGAACAGGCAAAACTCCTGTCGCCATGGGGTCGAGTGTACCTGTGTGCCCGGCCTTTGATGCGCCGAATATGCGCTTAATGCGGTTAACCACCCCTTGCGAGGTGGGGCCGTTTTCTTTATTTACAATAATTACACCGTTTTTCATTTATCACTTAATCAGGTCAACCACGCTACGCAATTCAAGAGCGTCCTTAAGACGGTAGCTGGCCTCCATTCCTCCCATAACCGTAAAGCATACCTTAACAGGCGCCTCGGAGGTTATATCAAAATAGTTGTCGTCGAGCACCACGTCGATGCCGTCAAAGCAGACCTCCATATCCTTTACAAAGCAATCGGCCGAAAGGGTGACGCTGAAATTGCGATCCTCACCGCTTACAACAGTCTTGATCCTCGGCTTTTTAAACTTAAAGTGCTTCTCGGGCACAAAGAGTAGCGTCCTGCGTGAAATAGCGTCCGAGCCCTCCTTAAGGTAGAACTCAAGATAATACTCTCGCTCGTGGCCGGAAATAATCTCACCGATATCGGCGGTATGTATAACGGTCGAGGTCATAGAGGTGATCTCGCACTCAACAGATTCGCTCATGACCGTACGGTTGCTTGCATCGGCAATTCGATACTCCAGGCTGCCTATAAGATCTATTCTGCGCTGGCTGGATACCGAGAAGTCTACCTTGCCATCCTTATAGTCGGCATAAAGAGCTATGGGCGCAAAGTGTCGTGACGAATAATACTGCAGAGGCTTCCACCTGCCACGTGCATCAATAGCCGATGCCGATATAGCAATTCTGGGGTCATTCAATCTGTTAAACACCGCTCTGCCGCTTTTTCCGTAGGAAAGTCGGCTCTCCTTTACCGCATCGCCAACCTTGTGGGCAGAGGCCATAGCAGAGGCGTAGCCAAAGGCAGAAAGGTCGGTGGGATAGGGATAGCGGTCGGCAACCGAGAGCAGCATATCACGGATAGCCTGCGGCTCGGCAATAGACTCTATGTAATGTGAGAACAGTCCACGCTCGTCCTCGGGAGTGACCTCACAGATGGTTTTCATTGAAGGAAGTGCGGGCAGACCAAGATACTCGGGCTGGGAGCCGATTATTCTGAAGCTGAGCCCACCCAGCTCGTCTGCCAGATTCTCAATTTCCGCACTTCTGTCGGTAGAATCGATAACGTCGATAACGCACAGCGAGGGGTGATGCGACCTATGCTTAATAGACTCCACCACCGACAGATCCATAAGATCAAGGAGCGAGTGCTCCTCTATAACCATAATTCCACGCTCATCGCAGGCAGAATAAAATCTGTCCGAGGGAAGAGGCGCAGAGGACGGAATCACAAGGCAATTATAATTGGACATGGCCGCAGATTTAACGTAGCTGTCAGCCTTTTCATTTCTCTTATTAAAATCGGTATCGCACTCGGGAATGTAAAGAGCGCCCATAGGTATCATGTGCATGCCATTAACCCAGATGTTGCCATCCTCATTACCCTTTGCGGTGCGCAGTCCAAGTGTCGTTGTATAGCTGTCCTCGATCTCACACTCGCCGTAAATATTAAGGGTAAGAGTGTAAATATTCTGCACACCCTGACCCGCGGGCCACCAATAAAGGGGATCGGAAATAATAATGCTTCCCCTGCCGCCGTGTAGACCGGAGAAATACATCTGACCAACCGGTGAGGTAAGGGTTGCTACCGCACGAACGCTGTCGGGCTTGCCAAGCAGAGAAAGACCCAGGTCGAGCTGAACGCTATTCTCGCTGTGCTGCTGAGTAACCGAAAGCGACTCTATGGCAGCATTTGCAAAGCAAAGAATTTCGGCCTTGAGAAACAGCGCCATGTCCTCGCCATAGCATTCCTCGTCGGACAGGCGAACCGAAATAACATTCTCACCCACCACAAGCCGATCACCGAGATCGATATGGTACACCGGCAGGGTGCCGTCGGTAGCGAAAAGAAACTTGTCGTCCACGTAAACGTCCGCCGCCCTGTCAAGACCGCTTAAACGAAGATATAAATATTTAGTTGTAAGATCGATTTTCTTAACGTTAATCCTTGCCTCAAGCCTGATGCCGCCTGCAATATCAGCCTCACGGCCGATCAAAGATCTTAGCGAGCATGGCGGCTGACAGTCAAGACGTCCTCCGCTGTATATAAGCTCAAATTTACTTATTTCTCGTCTGATCATACATTTTCTCCTTTATCATACACCAAAGGTGTATATGGGGTTTTGCTCTCAAAACACAGTCTGCATTTTGCACTCTGCATTTTGAATTTTACCTTCTACCAACTCTCCTAACCCTTCTAGTCAGGGGCATATTTTCTGCCGATGCGTCGAGGACGGATATAATCTCACGGCCATTTTCCACGCTGAAAATCATATGCTCGGAGGCAATACCGTAGGAAACAAGCTCGCCTGATCTGTCGCCCATATAGGTAGGAACGCTGTTAAAGATAATATTTCTGTGCTCAAACTCACGCATCATAGGGAATTTTTCGCCCTTGCGGTCGGTGAGAGAGCATTTGTTACAGGATTTACAGCCGAAATTCTCGCCTATAAAGCAGCGCTCGGTTATCATCAGCGGAATACGTCCGTAGGTTATAAGTCCGCCGCCGATATCTCTTGCCTGAGGCAGGGTCAACTCGGGTGAAAGGATAATATGCTCTACACCCATTTCGGCATAAACCCTACGGCTCTCGCCGTTGGTAACGTTTAATCTAAAGTCGCCCACAATCTTCATTCCAAGCGACTTTACAAGCCCGATTTGACCAATATTGCTAACCAAAGCGTACATTACGCCATTATTTCTTGCATTTTCAAGCGCTTTTACCACCTCGTCCTGCTCCGAATCAAAGATAACAGGCGGCAGGTAAACTCCGCCCGCCCTGGCAAGTCTGTCTACCGATGCGGTATGTGGAAGAAAGGCAATGTCGATATCTGCCATACGAGGGTGGCCACAGGCGGCAAGGAAGCTCTCCTCAGAGAAGAACTGAGCCGTGGTAAGCGACACATGCGCCCTCTTATAAAGCGGCTTATATTTTATCTCACCAAGCTCACGCTCACAGCTCTCGAACAGCTCTGCCGCCGAACGGCGAAGGGCATTAAGAGCAGAGGGTGGAAGATTGATGTTATCATCAAGTGTAAGTGAAATATCCTCGGGCGAGAGCGAGAGGAGGGTGTTACCCATTTTGGCAAGCCTTGCCTTAACACCGTCCTCGGTAAGAGGCGAATTTTCGGCAACGGTGGGCGAATTACCGTAGACGATAGCCTTACGGATACCGTCGGTTATGGTCATCATAGCAGGCTCACCGAGACGGAGGGTAACAGAGGCGGTAACCGCCTTCTTTTTTTGTTCAATGCTACCAAGGGAAAGCGCCTTGCTGTCCTGCTTATCTGCCTCCGAGCGAATGCCCGTCATACCCTTTTCGGTTCTGCCTGTGAAATATCCGTCGGTAAATCCACCGCGGGAAAAGGCACGGCGCAGGATCTCGTTCTCAGCCTTAGTGGCCGACCTGCCCTCGTCAAGCAGACGGCGATATATAGATGTAACGGTATAAACGTACTCGGGTGCCTTCATTCTGCCCTCGATCTTCAGCGAGGCAACGCCCGACTCGATCAGCTCGGGAATATGGTCGGCAAGCGACAGATCCTTTAAGGAGAGAGGATAGCTGCCGCCATTATATGGCAGACGGCAGGGCTGGGCGCACTCGCCACGGTTACCGCTGCGACCGCCTACAAGCGAGGAAAACAGGCACTGTCCGGAATAGCACACACAGAGTGCGCCATGGAGAAAGACCTCAATCTCGCAGGGGGAGTACTCGACAACGTTCGTTATGTCGGCAAGCGACAGCTCACGTGCAACAACCACACGCTCCGCACCGAGCTTATACGCGGCACAAGCGCCGAGGGCATTATGCACCGACATCTGAGTTGATGCGTGGAGCTCAAGGCCGGGAATATGACGGCGGATAGCAGACATAACGCCAAGGTCGGCAACGATAAGCGCATCTACACCGATGCGGTAAAGCTCTGCGGCATATTCCACCGCCTCGGCCATTTCCTTATCTTCGATAAGAGTGTTAAGTGTAACGTAAAGACGTACGCCGTGGATATGGCAGTATCTTACCGCCGCCCTCAGCTCGTCAATATCAAAATTCTTCGCAAAGGCACGGGCGCCAAAGCGTTTGCCGCCCACGTAAATTGCATCGGCACCGCCTGCAACAGCGGCATAAAGACAGCTCATATCTCCTGCAGGAGCCAATAGCTCCGGTAAAGCAGATTTTCTATACATTTGACGCTCTCCTTTCTTATTTAATTCGAAATTCGGAATTCGGAATTCGAAGTGAATTTTTATTTGGGGAGTTGACAAAGAGATTTTGAGATTAGAACGTCGTTTACGTCCCGAAGGCGTAGTAATCTACGTCGAGCTTGGACGGAAACGGCGGTATAAGCCAAAATATCAAAGTCAAATTATTTTTTCCAGTATTTGCGGTCAAGACTTCGGTACATAATCGCCTCGGCAATATGATCCTCGTTTATCTGCTCTGCGCCGTCAAGGTCGGCTATGGTTCGTGCGACACGGAGGACACGGTCGTGACCTCTTGCACTGAGGCCGAGAGACTCAAAGGCCGCCTTCATCAGCTCACTGCCCTCCTCGCTTGGAGTACAGTATTTACGCAGAAGGTCGGTGGACATTCGTGCATTAAGCACACCGGGCTTATCACCGCCACGGCGAAGTCTGTCGTCGGTGAATTTGCGTGCCGCATTGACTCTTTCTCGGATAACCGCACTACTTTCACCGGGTGCGGTCCTGCCCGAAATCTCGTTATACGTAACGGCGGGCAGCTCGATCTCAATATCGATTCGGTCAAGAAGCGGACCGCTCACACGCTCAAGGTACTTAGTTATCGCACCGGGTGCGCAACGGCACTGCCTGGTAGGGTCACCAAAGTAACCGCACTTACAGGGATTCATGGCGCAGACCAGCATAAAGGACGAGGGATAGCTCACCTTTGCGGCGGCACGTGTTACGGTAACAATGCCGTCCTCCAGGGGCTGACGAAGTGACTCGGTAACAGTCTTGGGAAACTCGGGCAGCTCGTCCAGGAAGAGAACGCC
Organism: Clostridia bacterium; assembly: GCA_017646745.1. Classification (GTDB taxonomy): domain Bacteria; phylum Bacillota; class Clostridia; order Oscillospirales; family CAG-272; genus UBA1740. The sequence continues at coordinate 6,762 of JAGCLY010000056.1, read as the reverse complement.
GTTGTGTGCAAGAGATATCTCACCGGGTCGGGGATTTGAACCTCCGCCTATCATTCCAACCGGACTTACGGTATGGTGGGGCGAACGGAAGGGGCGCTCAGTAACAAGATTAGAGCTCAGAATACCGGTGACCGAGTGGATCTTGGTGGTTTCAACCGCCTCGTCAAAGGTCATATCCGGCAGAATAGTGGCAAGGCGCTTCGCCAGCATGGATTTACCTGCGCCGGGAGGGCCTATCATAAGTATATTGTGTCCGCCTGCAGCGGCAATTTCAAGGGCACGCTTTGCCTTCAGCTGTCCACGCACGTCGGCAAAATCCACGCTTCCCACGTGTGCGGTGAAGTCGAATGCCGAGGAGTCAAAGCGCATGGGCTCTATAAGCTCAATGCCCTTCAGGTGGTTAATAAGCTGGCGCAGACTCTTTACAGGAAAGACGTCGATGCCGTCTACCACAGCTGCCTCGCCTGCATTGTCCGAGGGTACAAATATCTTGCGGCGGCCGTTGTCTCTCGCCGAAACCGTCATGGGCAGAATACCGCCCACCGAGCGAAGCTCGCCCGAGAGAGAAAGCTCGCCGACAAAGCACATGTCTGACATATCCAGCGAACGGCTGATAACACCGTCGCACTGAAGCAGGGCCACTGTTATGGCAAGATCAAAGCCCGAGCCCTCCTTCTTTATATTAGCGGGGGCAAGGTTGATCATTATTTCAAGGGGCGGAAATAGAAAACCGCTGTTCTCACAGGCAGAGCGCACCCTGCCCTTCGCCTCTTTAACTGCGGTATCGGGCAAACCCACAAGGTCAAATTTCGGTAGCCTGTCCCAGGCAGAGCACTCGACTGCAACCTCGAAGCCCTCAATACCCATAACCCCGGCAGAATATATCTTAGAAAGCATAATAACCTCGCAATGTTAGTTCTTTTTTCCGCTTATCTTGATTCCCTTTTCGGTAAGGAATGCAATAAAGCTATCCGCATCACCTTTGGTGAAGGAATCCTTTTTCAAAATGAACATCAGTCTTGCCTTAGTCAAAACAACAACATAATTCTTTGTCATAAAGGCACTTTTTACATTACTCATCGCAACCGGATTGCGACTTTCAAGGGTGGAAAGAGTTATTTCATCATCACTGACGCTAATCTCACAGCAAAGCTCACCGCCGCCGGACATTTCCCTGTCACGCTGTGCCATACCCTTTACCTGCGAGCGATAGGAAACAATCATTATTATCACGTAGAAAACAATCATGGCGAGGATAGGAATAGTCTCCTTTGCACTCTGAAAATCCAGGGTTAACCCAAAAATGCAGGACAGCGAGTAAAAGCCCAAAACTATGTAAATAGCAACCGATAAAGGCTTTTTAAAAAACCAATATCCGTATATTTCCTTCGCAGTGCTTTCGTCGCGAACGAATCTATTTTCAAAACGAATTTCATTCATGATAAATCTCCTTTCATTCAATAGCCATACTTTCACAATAAGATTATAACATATATTTGCGCGCAAAATCAATAGGCTGATTTAATCTTTGGTGTTTTTTTACAAAAGCAAAGGGCTTTTATTCACAAATCAGACAAATAAATATTAAAAATTGTTAAAAATCAGACGCCTATTATTGAAATTAAACTTGATTTATGATAAAATTCAAAATGGTAATATATTCGATTTTGTAAACGGTATACTCATTTCCCAAAACGGAAAGGATAAAGCAATGAAAACCAAGGTAATCAACAAAAGCTATGACGAGGTTATGGCAATCCCACGCAGAAAGCATCAGAAGCCTATAAAGCCCAATATGCTCTTCCGCACGCTGCTGAAGCTGGTGTCGCTGCCCGACATTATCGCCACCCGATTTAAGTGCAATAAAATAGGCATGGAGAGGCTGGGCAAAAAGGAACCCGCGTTCTTCTTAATGAACCACTCCTGCTTCCTCGATCTGGAGATAGTTCCCAGCGTGCTTTATCCCCGTCCTTTTAATATAGTAGCAACCACCGACGCCTTTATCGGCAAGGCATGGCTTATGCGACAGATCGGTTGCATCTCTACCAACAAGTTTGTTACCGAGATGAGCCTTATCCGTGATATGAACCATGCGGTTAAGAACCTTAAGAGCTCGGTAGTAATGTTCCCCGAGGCAGGATATTGCTTTGACGGACGCACAGTTCCCCTGCCCGACACCCTAGGCAAGATGGTAAAGATGCTGGGCGTGCCCCTGTGCAGCATTATCACCCACGGCGCATATCACCGTGACCCCCTTTACAACAACCTGCAAAAGCGCAAGGTTAAGGTTACTGCCGATATGAAATACCTGCTTTCTGCCGAAGAAATTGCAGCAATGAGCGCCGAGGAAATTCAGGAAATTATCCTTAAAGAGTTTAGTTTTGACAACTTTAGTTGGCAGAAAGAGAACAAAATCGAGATTAAAGAGAAATTTAGAGCAGACGGACTCAACCGACTGCTGTATAAGTGTCCCGCCTGCGGTCAGGAAGGAAGAATGATCGGCGAGGGCACAGATCTCAGCTGTCCCGAATGTAAAAAGGTGTGGCACATGGACGAGTACGGTCAGCTCAAGGCAAAGAGTGGCAAGACCGAGTTCAGCCACATTCCCGACTGGTTTGACTGGGAGAGAAAGTGCGTTCGAGAGGAGCTGGAGAGAGGCGAATACAAGACCGAGCTTGACGTAGAGATACTTATGACGCTGAGCGACTACAAGTTCTACCGTGTGGGCGAGGGCAAGCTTCGCCACGATAAGGGCGGATTTGTCCTTGACGGCTGCGAGGGCAAGCTTCACTACGAGCACAAGCCCCTTTGCTCCCACACAATCAACTCCGACTTCTACTTCTACCAGATCGGCGACGTAATCTCCTTCGGAACAAGCGACCACCTGTTCTACTGCTTCCCCAAGACCAAGGAGGACATCGTGTGCAAGGTGCGCCTTGCGGCCGAGGAGCTGTACAAGCTTCGCCGCCACGACAAGGATGCCGCCTGCGGCTGTCGTGAAAACCATTAATAAACAACCAACCGCCCCGGCAATCACATTATTCGCATGGGGCGGATATTTTTACAAGAGGTAATTGCCTATGAAATTTGATACTGCATTTTTAGCTAAAAAATATTACTACATGGCTCGCCTTGCATACCTGGGTACTCCCTATTTTGATAACTGCTACAGGTCGGCGGCCGAGAATTATGCAAAATCGGCCCTTTGCGGCATGGAGCTTGGCCGAGTTCAGCTGGGTCTGATGCATCTCCACGGCGCGGGTATAAGGCAAGACACAGGCTTTGCCATAGAGTGCTTACGCCGTGCGGCAGAGGCAGAAAACGACGACGGATATATGTTCCTCGGTCGATGCTATCAATTCGGTTACGGCGTAAGGGAGGATTATGAAAAGGCGATCGAACTTTATAAGCACATTGCCGATAAGGGACATGCGGGCGGACAGCTTCACCTGGGCAGATGTTATGCTAAGGGCATTGGCGTAGAGAAAGATGAGAAAAAAGCCGCCGAGCTTTACCTGCTCTCTGCCGAGGGTGGTAATTCCGAGGGGCAAAGGCTAATAAGCATCTGCTACGACGAGGGACTTGGCATAGAAAAGGACGACGAAAAATCCATCTATTGGTTCGGCGAGTGGTCTAAGAGCTGTTACGACGAGGATGACGAGCCTGTATTCTGGCACGAGGTGCATCCCGAGGAGTATGCCGAGGCGCAGGTATTCTTTGCCGAGGGCGCAGAGGCGGGCGATACAGACTGTCAATACATACACGGCAAACGGCTGTTTCACGGTGACGGCATAGAGCACAACCCAACCGAGGCGGCAAAATTGCTGGAAAAGGCGGCAAAGGGCGATCACACCGACGCTAAATATATGATCGGCCTGTGCTATGCCGAAGGATTTGGTGTTGATCCCGACCCCGAAAAGGCCTTCTTCTGGTTTAGCGATGCCTCCGACAACGGCAGCCCGGATGCGGCCCACCGCTTGGCACAGTGCTATGCCGAGGGCATCGGCACCAAAAAGAACCCCGAGGCCGCTGAATATTGGTTCAAAAACGCCGCTAACGACGGGTATACAGACAAAAAATAACCTTATATACGAAAAAGCGGAGAGCATCGGCTCTCCGCTTTTGTTGTAATAAAGTTATATTTTAAAGTTGTTTTATGATCAAATTACTTTGTTTTATTATACAATTTGGCATAGCCACGCACAACCTCAAGGCCTATCTCGGATGGCTCGCCACGGAATTTGTAGATCACACGGTCGCCCGTGGGGGCAAATCGCATACCACGGTATTTTGAAAACAGCTCCGACCACAGGGCGAGATTTGGCTTTCCGATATGGAAAATAAGGTTATCTGCGTTACACTCCACACGGCTGAAGCCTACCTCCTCGCACAGCGCCTTCATTAAGGCAACCTCCAGCAGTCGGGAAACCGTCCTGGGCGGCTCGCCGTAGCGGTCCATAAGCTCGTCGAGAACATCGGTATAATCCTCTGCCGAGCCGATGAGCGAGATTTTCTTATACATTTCCATTCTACCCGACTGGGCAGGGATATAGGAATCGGGAATATGGGCGCTGATCTTCATATCAATAAGCGCCTCGGGCCTGTCAGCCTTACTTTCACCACGCTCCTCAAGCACCGCCTCGTTAAGCAGCTTTACGTACAGGTCATAGCCCACGCTGTCAATATATCCGTGCTGCTGTGCGCCAAGCAGATTTCCTGCGCCACGGATCTCAAGGTCGCAGAGGGCGATCTTAAAGCCTGCGCCAAACTCGGCATATTCCTTAATGGCGGCAAGTCTTTTCTCAGCCACCTCGCTAAGCGCCTTGCCGGGGCGGTAGGTGAAGTATGCGTACGCCTGTCTCTCACTTCTGCCCACTCTGCCACGGATCTGGTGTAGCTGGGATAGGCCAAAGCGGTCGGCATTCTCAATAATCAGAGTATTTGCCGTAGGCAGGTCAATGCCTGTTTCTACAATAGTAGTGCACACAAGGATATCAATATCTCCGTTAACCAGCAGACGCCAGATGTCCTCAAGCTCATCCTTATCCATCTGTCCGTGGGCAACAGCCACACGTGCATCGGGCATATCGTGGGCGAGCCTGTCGGCAATGAGGCCGATGGACTCCACTTTATTATATAGGTAGAGAACCTGACCGCCACGGGAAAGCTCACGGCGGATAGCATCGTAAATTATACCGTCGTCATGCTCCAGTACGTAGGTCTGCACGGGTCGGCGATCCTCAGGTGCCTCGTCAAGGATAGAAATATCGCTGATGCCGTTCATCGCCATATTAAGCGTACGGGGAATGGGAGTAGCAGTAAGGGTAAGCACGTCAACGTTCCTTGCCAGCTCCTTCAGCTTCTCCTTCTGCGACACGCCAAAGCGCTGCTCCTCGTCAACAATAAGCAGACCGAGGTCACGGAACTCCAGGTTCTTGGAGAGCAGCTTATGTGTTCCGATAAGAATATCGGTTTCGCCACGCTTTACCTTGCGCATTATCTCAGCCTGCTCCTTCGGCTTCTTGAATCGGGTGAGCATCTCCACGGTAACCGGATATCCACGCATACGTGAGAGTGCGGTCTGGTAATGCTGCATAGCGAGAATGGTGGTGGGAACGAGGAATGCAACCTGCTTGCCACCCATAATGGCCTTGAATGCGGCACGGAGAGCAACCTCGGTCTTGCCGAATCCAACGTCACCGCAGAGCAGACGGTTCATGGGCACAGGCTTCATCATATCGGCCTTTATCTCGGCTATAGCCACCGACTGCGACTCGGTTTCCTCATACTCAAAGGCATCGGCAAAGCCCATCTCAAGGTCACAATCCTCGGGGAAGGCAAAGCCCGGCTTACGCTGACGCTCGGCATAGAGGGCAATAAGTCCCTTGGCAATATCCTTTGCCGCCGCCTTCGCACGGGACTTTGTTCTCTGCCAATCACCGCCGCCCATTTTAGACAGCTTGACACCGCCATCCTTATCTCTTTCGCCAATGTACTTGCCGATCATCTCCAGGCGGTCGCAGGGGACGAACAGCTTATCAGTACCGGCATATCTTATGGTTATATAATCTCTGGTTACACCAAAGGTGGTTACGGTTTCAATGCCCTCAAACAGACCTATACCGTAGTTTGCGTGCACGACGTAGTCGCCAACCGATAGATCGGCATAGCTCATGAGCCTCTTGCCTGCCCCACCCGCCTTACGAAGGATACGCTGACGGCGTCGATTTGCCATAACCGCCCTGCCACCCTCGTCGGCCATAGAAAGCACAGCGATCCTGGGATTGATAAGCTCAAAGCCGTCGTGGCGGCCCTCGGTGACAAAAATTCTGCCACCCTCGGCCCTGCCGATGTCAAAATCGCCCTTGGGAAGAGTTGATGCAGCGATATCCGCCTCAGCAAGAGCCGAAATAAGCGACGCTGTACCTGCAGGGTTATCGGTTACCAGCACAATGCGGTATCCCGACTTGCGAAGCCCTGCCATATCCTCCAGCAGCATGGAGAAATTGCCACCGTAATTTACGCATCTGCGGGCACGGAAGCCAAACAGACCGGAGAGCCTCATAGAGCCCACTCCGCCCGAAAAGCTGTTTATATGGATAGCCAGACTCTTCGAGATTTCGCCCTTATATTCCTCCTCAGAAAGATGGAATTTTGAGTATTTTTTCTCAATCAACCCCTCTTTTTGTAAAGTATCATTGTCATTTTTAATGCGTTCGGTATATTTTTTCAGCTCCTCAAGACAGTTGTTAGTACCGAGGG
>JAGCLY010000055.1 GCA_017646745.1 Clostridia bacterium | reverse complement strand
GCAACCTTTACCTATAATGTAGCAAGTCAAAAACAATTAAGTATTGTTTTTGATGCAGTGAAACCGCCCAAAGCAAGGAGTTGGCGAAGCGAGTGCATCGAGCGACAATCAACGACTATGCGACGGTGGCGTAAAAGGACTAAGGTTAAGCAAGACGATTGAGGGCGAAACCACCACATACCTGTATGATGGCAGTGTCCTTATGGCTGAATATACGCCTAACTATACTTGTGTATATATTTATGACGAATCGGGAGCTATAATTGGCGTAAAGTATATCTCCACCTCGGCAGGCAGTTCTTGGCAGACCTACTTCTTTGAGAAGAATATGCAGGGTGACGTCATTGCTGTTTATTCCGATACCGGCACAAAGCTTGTTTCCTACCGCTATGACGCTTGGGGTAACGTAACTACCACCTACCACAACGGCGGCGCAAGCACCCTTGCAGCCAATAATCCTATAAGATACCGTAGCTATTATTACGATACTGCCCTTCAAATGTACTATCTCCAGTCAAGGTATTACGATGCGAAGATTTGTAGATTTATAAATGCGGATAGTTATGTTTCTACTGGTCAAGGCTTGACCGGATACAATATGTTCGCATATTGTGGTAATAACCCGGTTATGCGTGTTGATCCCAGTGGTGAAATATGGTGGGTATTATTTGCAGACGACATCTTCCAATTGGCATTGTTAACACTTTGCACACTCGGAATTGTATGGTTAGCACAAGATGCTGCCGGAGACCAGATATTAGGAAATCTATTCTCTGACGTTGTTACTCAAACCGCAGAAGCTGTAGACAACTTGGTGGATGGAATTAAATCTTTTTCCAATTCAAAGGCTGATGAAAAAGAAGAAGTTAATCCTAATCCACCTTCAGGAACAATAATTTATAGATATTATTCTACCAAAGAAAAAAATCTGGCTCCACGTCTTAATAAGGATTGGGATGGGTTGTCTTTTAAAACGGTTCCCCCCACTAATGGTGCTCCATATACTATCACTACAATTGAACAGATTAATAGCACGGGAATTTTAATAGCGATTCGTAAAGGAGAACATGTTTCGGTTATGCCGACAAATGGAACTATTTTAGAATGGATGGAGCAAGGAATGGATTCTATATGGTCACGAACTTTATCAGAAATTGTTGTCGAATGGGAGTAGCAAAATGGATAGTATATTAACAATTGATCAAATATTTGAAATGCTAGACTGGAATAACGACAAGAAAACTCAATTAATTGGAATAGAGAAAGCTAAAACAATTATTAATTTGTCTGTATTGTTTCAACCTATTGAAAAAAAATCCGTGTGGGAAAATTGTGCAATAGTTATTTCTAGTAAAACAAACGAACAGTTAAAACCATATGTAATTTCCATGTTTGAATGGTTGCAGGATATGAATTGGCCTGGAGCTGATATAGTATTTAAAAGGTTGTTAGAGATGCCGTTAGATATGATTCAATTACCATATAATATTGTTTTAGATACTGCCAAAAAAATGGGCGATTATGTTTGGCTGGAAGTTTTGAAGGATTTTATAGAAATGTATAAACTATGATTTGACTTTATTATTTTTAATAATACACAAAACAAAGCCTGCACCGAATTGGTGCAGGCAGACAGCCGACAAGTACGGTCAAAGGTTCTTCAAATATGTGTTTTACTATTGATCTAGTCATCACGAAACTATGAATTAACTTAAAACAAAGACGACCACCACGGTTAATGCCGTGGTGGTTTCTTATATTTTGTGAAATGTGATTTTATTTTTTTGGTACTGTGCAGACGAAATTTAGATAAGGAAAGGAAAGAAAAGCACAAAATTTCCCCACTGATGCCTATAGAAGCGATCTGGACCGTATGTGTTTGGAATAGACTGTAAAATGCCTTTAACCTATTGAAAATGTTGAAAACGAAAAATGAAATCGGCAGAGGTTGATTATCTGCCGATTTTTATATAAAATAGGGCAATATGTAAATATATAATTACATATTCTGTGTTAATTTGCCGTTATTCGTCGTTCTTGCCGCTATTGCCTTCGTAGAAAACGCCGAGGGTGGATATTCCGAGACCAAGTATGGGGGCGATTACGCCGGCTACCTCAAAGAAGCCCCATTCGGTATTCTTGTAAATAAGCAGGGATGCTATTCCGAAAAGCAGTATTGCTATTCCAAACAAAATCGTTTCGACTTTGTGCATAGTTGTTCTCCTTTAATATTAGTTGTTACTTGGTGTGCGAGTGTATCTTTTTATCTATTGCATTTGCTAGTGGGTAGTAAACGGGAATGGTGAGGAAGACGATCCATGAGGGGTGCCAATTCTCAAGGTAGAGGCCCATGAAGAGGAAGGCGAATGCGGTGAATACGGGATATGCAAATTCGGAGAATTTCTTCTTATAAATTGCATCAACAAGCGAATAATACAGGGGAATTGTTACAAAAATTATCCAGGACAGAGCCCAGCCGCCGCACACGTTAAAGCATCCAAAAAGAAGATACGTAATCACGCAGATAATGGGGTAGGGAAGGTTACGCCAAAACTTAGGCTTGGATTCTTCCTCTACAACGAATTTACCGTCTATGTTGATTTCCTGACATTCATCGTCTTCGTCATCATCCGACTCTGATGTCTCTGTGATTTTGATTCCTTTAAGACTGATCTCAACCTTATCACCGTCGTCTGATTCGACAAATATGCCTTTAGGAGAAATCTTTACCTTATTTGTTTTGCCGCGAGGCTGATTTTCTTCATTGGATTGCTCTTCGCTTTCTTCCTTGGGCTCGTCATTTTCTCCATCAGAATTGTTTCCGCCATAAATAAGCTCGTCGAGAGAAAGGTCGTATATTTTAGCAAGAGCGATAAGATTATCGGTGTCGGGACTTGCCTCGCTGCGCTCCCATTTTGACACTGCCTGGCGGGATACACCGAGCTTTTCTGCGAGATCCTCCTGGGAGAGCCCGTGTTTTTTTCTTAATTCAAATAGTCTATTTGCAGTTTCAATTGTCATAATCGTTTCCTTCTTTCCTTTTTCTTTACGACTAAATTATATCAGTTAGAACCGGTTTTGACCATACATTTTGGTTTTCAAATTCAAAAATTGCCGCAACTTTTGGTTGCAAATACAATTATACACCCTATTAGTGGGGGGTGTCAAGGCAAAAACCTAATAAAATCTCTAAAACCTATTGAATTTATTTCTAAAATATGTTAAAATAATACATTATTAATTAACTTCAATGGAGAAGTAAAATGAAAAGAGAACTTATCAGACACATTTACGAAAGTCCCGAGAGCTTCGGTGGCAAGACCGTTACCGTAGGCGGCTGGGTCAGAAACCTCAGAGATTCCAAGGCGTTTGGATTCATCGACCTTAACGACGGCTCATATTTCAAGAGCGTGCAGGTCGTTTTCGAGCGCGACAAAATAAATAATTACGACGAGATCGCTTCTCAGAACGTTGGAGCTTCGCTTGTTGTTACCGGTGTACTTACTCTTACTCCCGGCGCAAAGCAGCCCTTCGAGCTTAAGGCTACCGAGATCTCAGTTGAGGGCACATCTACCCCCGATTATCCTCTCCAGCCTAAGCGTCACACAGTAGAGTTCCTTCGTGAGCAGGCATACCTTCGTCCCAGAACAAATCTGTTCTCGGCTGTTTTCAGAGTTCGCTCTGAGGTTGCATATGCAATTCATGATTTCTTCCACAGCCGTGGATTTGTTTATGTTCACACCCCCATCGTTACCTGCTCTGACGCAGAGGGCGCAGGCGAGATGTTCAGAGTAACTACACTCGATATGGACAATCCCCCTCGCAAGGAGGACGGCAGCATTGATTATAGCCAGGACTTCTTCGGCAAGAGCGCTAACCTTACCGTTTCCGGTCAGCTTGAGGGTGAGACCTATGCTATGGCATTCGGTAATATCTACACCTTCGGTCCTACCTTCCGTGCCGAGAATTCTAACACTGCACGTCATGCTGCAGAGTTCTGGATGATCGAGCCCGAGATCGCTTTTGCTGATCTCAACGACGATATGGAGCTGGCGTGGGATATGATCAAGCATATTATCAACCACGTTATGGACAACTGCCAGGCAGAGCTTAGCTTCTTCAACCAGTTCGTTGACAAGGGTCTGCTTGACCGTCTTACTGCACTTCGCAATGCTGATTATGCTAAGGTTACTTATACCGAGGCTATCGAGGTGCTTACCAAGTCCGGCGCTGATTTCAAGTTCCCTGTATACTGGGGCGTAGATCTTCAGACCGAGCATGAGAGATATCTTACCGAGCAGGTTTACAAGAAGCCCATATTCCTTATTGACTATCCCAAGGATATCAAGGCATTCTATATGCGTCTTAATGACGACGGCAAGACCGTTGCGGCAATGGACCTTCTTGTGCCCGGTGTAGGCGAAATTATAGGCGGTAGCCAGCGTGAGGAGCGTCTTGATGTTCTCCAGGCTCGTATGGCAGAGCTCGGTCTCTCCGAGGAGGATTACTGGTGGTATCTCAACCTTCGTAAGTTCGGCGGAACTAAGCACGCAGGCTTTGGCCTCGGCTTTGAGAGAATCATTATGTATCTCACAGGTGTGTCGAATATCAGAGACGTTATACCCTATCCCAGAACAGTAGGAAATGCAGAGTATTAATTAAATTTGAAATTTGAAATTAAAAGAGAGTGAGCTTTCGGCTCACTCTCTTTTTTTTGCTATATAGCGCCAGGGGCGCTCTCTGTCATCTTTGCTGGCGTAGTCGATGCCTACACGGGGCAGGGCGGTATATTCAGGCCTTGCACCGTCATCCTCGATCCAGATGCCGTTTTCTTCACAGAGGGACAGGGCATTTTCAGCGGTTGTTATATACATAAATTTAGTGGTACGTCCTGGACCATTTGCAGCCTCGACACCACGGATAAGCACTGCCTCGGGGTGATTCTTTGGCCCTGTTACGATATTGAGCATAGCGTGCATTCCGTAGCAAAGATAAACGTATGTAATACCACCGGATTCGTACATTGTACTTGTACGTTGGGTTTTGCCCTTGTGTGCGTGGCAGGCCGTATCCTCTTCGCCAAAATAGCACTCGGTTTCGGTAATTCTGCTTCTAATAATTCCGTTGGCGGTTTTTCTGCATAGTATTTTGCCGATCAGATCCGGCGCAAGAAATGTAGCAGGCTGCTCAAAATATCCTTTGTTAAGTATCATAGCTCTTATTTTTTGATTTCAACACGGGTAACTGTCAGGGTGTCACCGTCAACCTTGAAGAAGATTTCATAGCTTGCAAAGCGCATGCCGTACTCTCTATCCGGGTCATTTTGATACGACGGTCTTGGATCCTGTTCAAGAATTGATATCAGCGAATTTTGCTTTGAAATATCAACTTTTGACAACAACTCTTTACAAAATACCACATTTAACTTATATTCTCGCACCGGATCAGCAAAACCGGATATTGCATCCGTGTGACAGTCAGAGTAGGCGATATAAGGCTTTACATCGTAAATTGGTGTTCCGTCAAGCAGGTCTGCACCACTGACGATAAGCACCGTGCCCTCGTCCTTGGTGTTCTCAATAGCCTCGAGCTTAACGGAGGACAGACCTATAGGATTGGGGCGGTAGGGGGATCTGGTTGCAAACACGCCAACACGCTTATTGCCTCCCAGGCGAGGAGGTCTTACGGTAGGCGACCAATCATCCCGAATAGCCTCGGAGAACTGCCATATCAGCCAAAGATGAGAGTAACCGTCGATACCTCGCAGTGCATCGGGATTTCGGTATTCCGGTTCGAAAACTATTTTTGATTTCAGCTCACCTGAAAGTCCGCTTTGCCTTGGTATTCCGAACTTTTCTTTAAAATCGTTATGTATTTTTGCAATAATTTTCATATTTTCAGTCGATGGGGTTCAGAGCAAGTCTCTGACGTCTGTTTTCTGTCAGACGGTACTGTAGCTTGTATATAACCACTGCAAGGAATGTGAAGCCTGCCATATAGGTAAGCACCATTACAGTATGAGAGGTAGCCTGGCGTATGGTTTCGAGAATAGGCAGGAAACTTTCCTCATAAGGGCTGAGGAAGAACATATTTATGCTGTCGTCACGACCGGTTTGTACAATGAAATCGTGGATAGTTATATTTGCCACCATAGCGATAGCAAAATATATCATGAACAGAATAAATCCGCCGAAGAAATAATGCTTGTTCATACGGTGACAGTATCTTATTGCCAGCATAACTCCCAGGATAACCTGTATGCTGTGATGGATCAGCGATTGCAGCGTAAGGCCAAGCACCTCGTCAAACAGGGTGCCGGGGTATATGCTTACGCCAAGACCGCCGAAGAATGACCATATGCACATAAGGGCGATAAAGGAATCTCTCAGTCTGCCGTTCTTAAGCAATGCGACAAATGGGATTGCATACAGCTGGACAGAGCAGACCTGCAGGGGCAGGTGAGCAAATTGGTATTCCAGACCAAGCACACCGTCAACAATTACAACAGAATAGGTAATCTGGCGGTATATCTGCATTATAAAGACCAAGACCCATACCGACATCAGAAAGATTCTGACGGTTCTATCCTTAGCATTTTTGAAAATCAAGGCTACCAATATGCTTGCCACAAGGGTGAATATAAGCATTGTGCGGTGTATCGGGCCTAAAAACGTAGGCAATTCGATAGAATACCTAATTATATCGTAGATTTGCTGATGTGTCATATAATGTCTCCTATAAAGCTTGTACCACCTATTATATCATTAAAGGGCGAATTTTTCAAGAGGATATGTCTATAAAAATGCTTCTAAAAGAACATAGTGATTTTTTATCTTGTATAACTTGACAAAATACGACTTTGATGTTAAAATAGAGCGTTCGAAAAATAAAAGGAATGAGAAAATGATCGATAAAAGAGAACTGTTTGAAAAAACTCCGGTGCCAAAGGCGCTGGCAACGCTGGCTATGCCTACAATAATCAGCCAGCTTATATCCATGATATACAATCTTGCGGACACCTTCTTTATAGGCCTGTCCAACAACCCTTCCCAGACTGCGGCGTCATCGGTATCCTTTACGCTGCTGTTTATGCTTAACTGTCTGCCCAACCTGTTTGGAGTGGGCGGCGGTAGCCTTATTTCCCGACTTCTCGGCGAGAAGAAGGATAAGGACGCCGGTGGCGTAGCATCCTTTGCATTCTATTGCACGTTGATTTCTGCGGCAGTGTACTCTCTCGCCGTACTGGCATTCATGGATCCGTTGCTTAATCTGCTTGGCGCAACCTCGGGCTCGATCGTATTTGCCCGTCAGTATGCCTTCTGGGTAGTTGTTCTCGGCGGAATCCCCACGGCGCTGTCTATGACTATGTCTCACCTTCTGCGTAGTGAGGGTCTTGCCAGCAAGGCCAGCATAGGCCTTGGTATGGGCGGTGTGCTTAATATTATTCTTGACCCCATTTTCATGTTTCTTATCCTGAAGCCGGGTGAAGAGGTTAGGGGCGCAGCGATCGCTACAATGATATCCAATATCATTGTTTTCTTATACTTTGTCGTAGTTTATCTGAGGTCGAGAAAGACCACAGTCATTTCTCTTAATCCCAGAAAGGCTCTGCTTGATAAGCGCTATGTTAACTCGGTTCTTGCGGTGGGTATCCCCTCTGCACTGGGCTCCTTCCTCGCCTGTCTCTCTAACATTGTTATCAATAATCTTGCGGCGGGCTACGAGCTTCAGTACGGTGACGTGCCGGTTGCATCTATTGGTATTGCAAAGAAGATAGATATGCTTCCCATGAACGTGGGCTTTGGCCTTTGTCAGGGCATGATGCCCCTTGTGGCATATAACTTTGCCTCCGGCGATCATAAGCGTATGCGCGCCTTTTCCAGATTAACCAGAACGGTTGCTATGGCATTTGCCGCATTCTGTATTGTGTTGTTCCAACTTTTTGCACCGCAGATCGCAGGTGTTTTCAACCGTGACGGGGCAACCATGGCAATGTCCACCGACTTCCTGCGCATTCTCTGCCTCTCGGTGCCCTTTATGCTCTTTAACCTGCAGATCAGCTTTACCTTCCAGGCTATGGGTATGGGTAAGCAGTCGCTTATTTTGTCCTCGCTTCGTCAGGGACTGATTAACATACCTCTGCTCTTTGTGATGAATGGTCTGTTCGGCCTTTACGGCATTGTATGGACACAGCTTGTATCAGACGTGATAACGGCAGCTATCTCTTATGCTGTATATCACTCGTCGCTTAAAAAGATTATGACTGACAAGCCGACCGAGGCAGAAATTCCATCTGAAATCGAAGAAGATGAGGTTTAAATGTAAATAATAATAGTCAAAAACAACCGTTTTTTGAGAGAGAAACGGTTGTTTTTTGTTTGGAAGAAAACAAAAATGTTGTAAGGCAATTTTTTTGTTTAAAAAACGTGTACAAAATATATAAAAAGATTGAAAAATATTGTGCAAAATGCCAATGGACATATTTTGGTAAATATGGTATAATACTTGCGTGTATAAATATATTGCCAAAAGGCAGAAAGGAAATTTTATGAAACAAACACGCAAAATTTCAATTGCACTCATCATCATAATGGTACTTATGATGGCGATTGCAATCATCCCCGCAAGTGCGGCTGGCGAGGATACTAAGATCGCCTTTGCACTCGGAAGCAACGGCTCTGCATCTCATTACGATAATAACACAGCTGCTACCACTTACAGTGAGACTGTTAACGGTTACAAGCTGTCTATTACCAATGGAACTAAGATGTATCCAGGTTCTCGTGATGCTAAGGGTAATTCTTGCATCAAGCTTGGTACCGGTAGTGCAGCAGGTAGCTTTAAGTTTACTGTTCCCGATGATATTCAGTCTGTAATCATTGAGATTGCAAAGTATAAAGCTAACAGCGCAACAGTTAGCATTGGCGGTAAGTCCTATACTCTTTCCAAGGCTTCTAACAATGGTGAGTATGACGTCATCACAGTTGATACTTCTTCCTCCAAGACAGTTGAGGTGAAGGTTACTAGTGGTTATAGAGCAATGGTTAACTCTATTACCTTTGTAATCCCCTTCGTAGGTGATGCTGATTGCGAGCATACCGAGACCGTTTCTACCTATGTTGGTCCTACCTGTACTGAGGCCGGATATTATGAGGTAAAGTGCGCTGGCTGTGATGCAGGCCTTCCCACCGTTACCGGCGAGGCTGCTCTCGGACATCTTGATGAGAACAACGACTTCAAGTGTGAGCGTTGCTCCAAGGCTGCTCTTCCTGCTGACGGCGAGGCTCTTACCATTCCCCAGGCTCTTGCAATCGCAAAGCTTCACTCTCACAACACTTATACTACCGAGAAGTATTACATCACCGGTATCGTAACCGGCCTTTACAATACTCAGTATGGTAACTTCTACATCAAGGATGCTGATGGCAACCAGATCTGTATCTACGGTCTTTACAGCTATGATGGCAAGACCAGATACGATGCAATGAGCTATAAGCCTGTTAACGGTGATGAAGTAACAGTTTACACTGTACTTGGTATGTACAACTCCACAGCTCAGGGTAAGAATGCATGGCTTGATGAAGTTGTTGCTCACGAGCATGACTATTCTGTAAAGGGACAGACTGTAGCTCCCACCAAGACTGCTGAGGGTTACACCATTTATTCTTGCTCCGCAGGATGCGGCAAGACCGAGAAGAAAGACTTCGTTGACAAGCTTCTCTTCAACGGTGCAGGTACAGAGGCTAATCCTTGGCTCATCGAGTCTAAAGAGGATCTCGAGAACTTCCGCGCAAGCGTTAACGCAGGTGAGACTAAGTACAATGCTGAGGGCGTTTGGGTAGCTCTTGGTGCAGACATCGACCTTGCAGGTACTACCTGGACCGAGGGTATCGGTGACGGTCATTATTACTCCTTCGATGGCAACTTCGACGGTAAGGGACACACTATTAAGAACCTCACCGTTACCCCCTATGCGGATTCTGAGAATCCCGAAACCGCATACATTTGCGGCGGTCTCTTCGGTTACGTATACGGCAACGTTACCATTAAGAACCTTGTTCTTGAGAACGTTAATGTTTCTACCACCGAGGCTGGCCACAATGTTGGTGCACTCGTAGGCTTCGCTTACGGTACTAAGGTTACTATTGATAATATTACCATTAAGGGTGATGTTAAGATCGATGCTCCCAACGCTTACGGCGTAGGCGCAATTCTTGGTTACAGCTATTACACCAAGGTTGATATCAGCAACTGTGCAGTTGATGCAAACGCAGATTCTTACATTAACGGTTATAGCTACGTAGGCGGTATCACCGGTTACAGTGCTAACAATGCTATATTCGATAACTGCTCTGTTTCCGGTCTTGCAATCACCGGTACCAGCTACTCTGTAGGTGGTATTGCAGGTATTGTTCTTGACGGCAACACCTTCTCCGACTGTGACGTTGATGCTACTATTGCAGGTCAGGCTAACGTAGGTTCTATCGTTGGTGCGATTTCTGGTCAGGGCACATCTATTTATATTGAAAACTGCACCGCACAGGGCAATTTTGTTGGCGGAAACTACGGCGATAACAAGCCTGTAGTTGCTTCTATTGGCAATAAGTTCTATAGCAGCCTTGCTGAGGCTGTTAAGGCAGGTGGCGAGATTACTCTCCTCTCTGACGTTGAGCTTACCGAGACTCTTGTTATTGAAAATGGTAATACCGTAGTTATTAACCTCAATGGCAAGACTGTTTCTATGAACTGGACTGAGAAGGTTACTAAAAACCATTCGATGATCGTTAACTATGGCGATCTTACTATTACCGATTCTTCTGCTCTTACCAGAAGCGCATCCAGCGCAGGTAAGCTCAGTTACATCTACACCGGTGATTATAACGCATCTAACGCATTTACTACCATTACATCTAACCCCGGTTCTACTCTTACCATTAACGGTGGTAGCATTGAGAACCTTACATTTGACAGCGCTCTTATTGCATACGCTATCGACGGTCTTACCAACGGCGGTGCAGGTGACGTATCTGTTACTATCAACGGTGGTACAATTACTGCTGAGCGTCAGGCTGTTCGTATCTTTGCTAACAGCACTACCAATACCGGTACTCTTAAGATCAACGGCGGTGATATCACCGGTCGTGTAATTGTACAGAGTGCAAATACAAATGCTAACAACGCTGTTCTTGAAATTACCGGCGGTACCTTCAATGCTAACGAGTATAAGTCTGATGTACTTTACGTTGGTGGCTCTACCGGCGCAAATATGGTTATCGACGCTAATATTACTGATGGTACCTTCAACGGTGAAATTTCTTCTACCGTTCCTAACGGCTTCATCTCCGGTGGTACATTCGCTACCGATGTTTCTGAACTTACCACTGATGGCTTCATCATTGTTAAGACCTATGACGAAAACGGCAACGTAACCTACGGCATTACCGAGGCTGCTACCGCTACTCCCCACATTCAGGAAGTAGATGGCGTTAAGTATTGGTTCATTGGCGACGTTAATACCGGTATCAAGGCAGAGGGTCTTGACGGTACCGATGGTACAAATGGTAATACTCCCATGCTTAAGGTTGAAGGCGACTACATCTGGGTTTCCTATGACAATGGCCAGACCTGGAGTGAGCTTATTTCTATCGAAGATATAACTGGTCCTCAGGGTGACAAGGGTGAAACCGGCGCAACCGGTCCTCAGGGTCCCCAGGGTGAAACTGGTGCAACTGGTCCTCAGGGTCCCCAGGGTGAAACTGGTGCAACTGGTCCTCAGGGTCCTCAGGGTGAAACCGGCGCAACTGGTCCTCAGGG
>JAGCLY010000054.1 GCA_017646745.1 Clostridia bacterium | reverse complement strand
GGTAACAGAATAATGAAGCAGATAAGAACCTACATACCTGTATACGTAAGCTGTGGCGGCGACGAGCTTGACGCGCTGGACGATATACTGTCGAAGAAGGTAATCAGAAAGCTGGAGACCCAGAATCCCATTTACCTTCGCAATACTGCAGAGGGACTTATCGCATACCTTGACGAGCTCTTCGGTCAGGATAGAATGACCATCTGTAAGGATCATATCCGCAGACTTGAGAGAAATGCCTGATCTTAGGCTAAATAAATTGTAAAGAAGCTTGAATTATGACAAAATCTAACCTGATTAAGTTAATTTGCTTAATGATAATTATTGCGGTTACGGTTGTGGCATCGGTTTTGTTGCTTGGATTTTTGCAAAGCGAGGGTGTTCTTGCCAACGCTATTGTTATTGAGTCCGGCAGTGCGACCCGTGTATATGACGGTAATCCGCTTACTGAAAGCACGTGGAATCATGTTTCGGGTAAGCTTGCTACGGGCCATATCCTTTTCGTTGAAGTCACGGGCTCGCAGACCGAGATTGGCTCCAGCCCCAACATCTTTACCGTTACTATCAAGGACAGCACGGGCAATGACGTCACCAACAAATATAGCCTCATCCTTAAATACGGTCAGCTTACCGTAACCGAAGCAGGCGAAGATGGATTAGGCGGTAGCGGCGATCTCGGCAACCCGATTGACGGTATGTTCGGCAGTCTTGATATGTCGGGCGGTCTTACCGGCTCTATGGAGGGTATGGAAGGTGACATGGGCATGATGGATATGACGGTGTACTTCACCCTTAATTCCTCCATCAGCGATACCGTATACCTTCGTATGATGAGCTTTGGTGATTATGACGGAAAAAACTCTTTTAAAGAAGCGACCGAGTACGGTGCGCTCACAGAGGACGGCTATTCGGCATATTACATCACTGCACTGGCATTACAGAACAGCGGACTTTCTACAAACACACTTAACATTGAGCCTAACGGCGGAACCTTTGCACTTCCTTACTACACCCTTGACGGTAGTATAGAGATGCAAGGCTCTGACGTGACCCAGACTCGTGATCAGACCGAATCCTATTACGTAAACTATTATAATTGGGACAATGTGGCCGGTGTCGTTTTGCCTGCAAAATACAGATCGTATGAGGAAGAGTACAGAGAGTTTGTATATGAGAATTATCTCGACCTGGATAGGGAAACAGATGCATATATGCAAACTATAATTGACAAAAATAGCTTTTCTGCCTCGTCTCCGGATATAATTTCCCGCGTGGCAAAGTACATACAAACCGCTGCGGTGTATAATCTTAAGTACCCTGCAGAGATGGACGAATCCTCAAATATGATCATCGCCTTCCTCGATGAGTATAAGGAGGGTGTTTGCCGTCACTATGCGGCAAGTGCGGTGGCCCTTTTCCGTGCTCTCGGCATTCCTGCGAGATACACCATCGGCTTTGTGGGCAATACCATTCCCGGCCAGGAGGTTGCTGTAACGGCGGCTAACTATCACGCATGGGTAGAGGTCTACGTTGACGGCATCGGTTGGGTAAACGTTGAGGTTACCGGCAGCGGCGGCCCCAGCGAGGAAATGCCCATTAAGCTTACTGTGCTTCCCGAGTATACCGGCGCACAGTTTGACAGCTCTGTTCATACCGAGAAGACTCCTCTTACACCCAACCAGAAGGTGCGTGGTCTCAGCAATCTTGAGGCTCAGGGCTATACCTACGAGGTAGAGATCAGCGGCGAGAATTATGCGCTCGGAACGGTTGCCTCTGAGATCACCGAGCTGAAGATATACGATCCATTGGGTCAGCTGGTGTATCAGAAGAGCACAGGTGTTGGCAACAAGCAGTTCCTTATCACATATCTGCCCGGCCAGCTTCAGCTCTACTATTCAATTCTTAAGTTCAGCAGCAGCGGACTTACCAAGGTATATGACGGCGAAAGCTATGAGGTTAGCAACAGCAACTGCTATCTTATCAACGGTCAGCTTCAGTCCGGCTTTAGCTACAGCATTCATAGCGGCAGCGTTCTGAAGAACATTGGCCGATATGCTGCGGGATATAAGGTGACCGTGCTTGATGGCGGTGGCGTTGACCGTACCGATTTCTATAAGATTGATTACAGCTACGGAACTGTTGAAATTTCCGCAATAGAGATTACCGTTACAGCGGGAAGCGCAAGCAAGAAGTACGACGGCAGCGCTCTTACCTGCAACGAAATTATTTACAACAGCATACATCTGGCAATCGGCGATACGATCGTCGATTATACGGTAAGCGGCAGCCAGATCAACGTTGGAAAATCCTCTAACGTTGTTAAGAGCGTTACCATTGTAAACTCCGAGGGAGAGGACGTTACGGGCAACTACATCGTTAAGATGGCAGAGGGTGTCCTGACGGTCGAGATTCCTTAAACAAATCATAGTTGCAGGGCCCGACAGCCTTAAGGTTAAGGGTCGGATCAGTTCGGGTCCTGCATCAAACACAAAGGTGGAATTCTATGCAATACGAAATTTTTGAAACAAAGGTAAAAAAGTTTGCGGATTTTCTCAAGCTTATAGTAAAGCACCTGGTAAAGGTGTCTATTGCGGCGGGGATTGTCCTGGCAATCACAATTACCTTACTTATTACGAAAGGTATGATATTAGGCTCTGAGACCGGCCCCACAGAGATAAATTACGGAGAGGCGCTGCAATACAAGGTTCGTGCGTTCCTCAGCCGTGTTAAATATGAATATTACGATCTTAGCACAGGTCAGTGGACCGAGCAGGCGCCTATCGCCCCCGGCGATTATCAGGTGCGCGCGGTGTCAAATGCGACAATCGGCCACAAGTACAGCAAGGCTAAGAACTTTAGTATAGTGCCTCTGAAGATGACTGTTAAGGTGGCAGAGGATTCTATGGTATACGGCGACATTCCCGCCCTTACCGGCGAAACACCATACGGCGACCGCATTGAGTGTACCTCCTTTATTTATACCGAGGACATGAAGTACGTTAAGCCGGATATCACCAAGATCCGCATCTATGACGAGGCAGGTAACGACGTTACCGATAGATACAAGCTTGAAACAACTAACGTAAGGGTAAACTTCCTTCCCAGACCCATCACTCTGGAGTCTGCAAGCGATGAGAAGATTTACGACGGCAAGCCCCTGAACGCAAACGATTATTCTGTTACGTCAAACAGCCTGGCTGACAATGACGTTGCCGTGCTTACCTACGAGGGTAGCTCTACCGATGCTGGCATCCATCAAAATATCTTTAAGGTACAGATCCTTAACTCCTCGGGCACCGACGTTACCAAATTCTATAACATCACCTATGTGTACGGCAGTCTTACCGTGCATAAGCGCCCCGTGACCGTCGAAACCATATCCGACGAGCAGGAGTACGACAGTATTCCCAGGACATTTGAGGGATTTGATCATGGCGGTGAATACGGACTTGTTTCGGGACACAGCATTCAGGCCTACGATTGGGTAGAGATCCTTAATGCAGGTACGGCAGACAACACTGCCAGCTTTGAGGTCTACGACCGCTACGGCGCAATCCAGACACACAATTACGAGATTCAGCCTGTATACGGTAAGATAACCACTACCAAGAGGGTTATCAGGGTTCATACCCCCAGCGAGACCAGGGCATTCTACGGAGAGGCGTGGAAGAACACTCAGCTGGACTGCGACTCCCTCGGTGTAAACGACTACTTCGTTATCAATGACTCCGCCTCCATACAGTTCGTGGGCGAAATTGCCAACAAGGTGGACTTTACCATTAAGAACGGCATTACCGGCACAGATGTATTTGACAGCTATGAGATCATCTACCGAGAGGGAACGCTGAAGGTAACTCACCGTGAAATGCAGGTTATCGCCGGAACACAGGAGTTTATCTATAACGGCCGTGATAATCGTTGCGAGTATTTTGATTGTTACAGCGACGACGATTATGAGTGGCCTCTGCAGGGCAACTTCGATTTCAGCGTTGTAACAGCTACTACCGTAAAGGACGTATGTAGCTTCGTTGATAACCATATTACCATTCAGATCAAGCTTAACGGCAAGGACGTAACAAGCAACTTTATTATAGACTACACCCCCGGCAAGATAAGGGTAGTTGAGCGTCCGATTACCATAATTACCCCTGATAGAGTGGAGTATTATAATAGAGAGCTCTTTACTGCCACCGATGCACAGGTTATCGATATCGTAGAGGGACACAGGCTCGTTGTAACAGAGAGCACTGCGCTTATGAATCCCGGCTCGGCGTACAATGTATTCACCAAATACGATATTCTTGACGAGAATAATAGGAGCGTGCTTAAGAATTATAGCGTCGGCTTTATTCACGGTATCATTACCGTAGAGCCGAGACCTATTGTTATCACCACCGCCTCGGCTGAAAAGATTTACGACGGCACTCCCCTTACCACGGGCAGGTGGGAGGTCGCAGAGCTGGTTATGCCCGATATAGGAAACGGATGGGATGTTGATCCTGCCATGGATATTCCCGCCATCGAGTGGTACTATAACATGGGCCTTATTTCGGGTGACCGAATCAGC
>JAGCLY010000053.1 GCA_017646745.1 Clostridia bacterium | reverse complement strand
GCGGCATCGTTAAGCTCGCTTCAGAGATACTGATTAAGGCCGTAAACGTAGGGAACGTCGTCCATAACCTTCATACCGATTGCAGAGCCGAGAAGCTGTGCGTCGGGCTTCTTTGTGGTCTCAACCTTGATGATCCAGGTTGCCTTACGTCCCTCGTCGGTAAGGAGACCGAAGTTGGGAACGTAGCCGGCAATAGAGCCCATGATGTCCATGATGCCAGAGTTACGGTTACATCTTGCACCGAGAACCGAGTTTGCGTATACTACCGCAGAGGACTCGGACCAGGAGAGGATGTCACCCATCTTGGGCTTGTTGCCTACCTCGTCCATGTAACAGGTGCAGGTGAATGCATCCTTGTTCATAAGACCGAGCTTTTCAAGCTGTACCTCATAGGTATCCTGCTTGGTATACATAAATTTGTTGAATACGAAATTCTGAAGGAAGTTTGCAGGAACGTTCTTGTCAACGGGACGGGGGTCCATAGAGAACTTCTGTCCGCTTGCTACGCCTGCGTCAACCAATCTCTGCATAAGGTCATATACGGGGGACATAACCTTAAGTCCAAAGGAGGTAACGAGATGGTTGTACTCGCTTGTAACAGCTACCATGTTCTCTGCACCAAAGGTCTCGCCGTACATTACCAGCGTTTTCATAACCTTGGCCATGGTTTCGCCATGCTTGCCGTCAAGCATTTCCTGCTGATGAGCAGTAAGTTGCATATTTTTTCTCCTTTTTCTGTTAATATGTAAAGTATAATTGTCTTTTTAATTAAATTTTCATTGCTACGTCCCACGCGCCCCAGATAACTGTTCTGAGGTTACCAACGCTCTGTGCATCACCGATGATGTGAACGTGGCCGGACTTTTTAGCGATAGGTGCGGGATTGTAACCAACAGAGAGAACTACAGAGTCGGTCTTGATCTCGCTGGTCTTGCCGTCCTTATCGGAGATAACAACCGCACCGTCCTTGATCTCCTTTACGCCGCTTTCAAGGTGAACCTTAACCTTGTTAGCCTTGAAGAAGTCACGAAGGAAGGAGGTGTTTGCAAGGCAGATGCCGGGTGTGGTGATAAGGTCATCCTGCATCTCAACGATAACAGGCTCCTTGCCCTGAAGATAGAGGTCGTATGCAATCTCACAGCCGGTAAGGCCGCCGCCGATAACAACAACCTTGTTGCCAACCTGCTTGTTGCCAAGAAGGTAATCAACCGCCTCAACGCTCTTTTCTACGCCGGGAATAGGAATTCTCTTTGCCTTAGCACCTGTTGCGATAATGATCTCATCAGCCTTTAGGCTCTTGATATCGGTTATCTCGGTGTTAAGCTTAACCTCAACGGGCTGCTTCGAGAGCTCACGGATATACCATGCGATAAGCTCACGGTCCTTTTCCTTGAAGGAGGGGGCTGCTGCGGCAACAAATACGCCACCGAGTTTGCCGGTCTTCTCATAAAGAGTAACCTTGTGTCCGCGTTTTGCAAGGAGGATAGCCGCCTCCATACCGCCGATACCGCCACCAACAACGGCAACGGTCTTTGCCTTCTTCGCAGGCTTTACGTAGTACTTCTTGGACTGCATGGTCTCAGGGTTGATTGCACAACGTGCAAGACCCATAGTATCGGTAAGATCCTGGGTGTTGTAATGACCCTTGGAGGAGGAGAAGTTAAAGCATCCTGCGTGACAGCAGATACAGGGTCTGATGTCCTCAAGTCTGTCCTCGATAAGCTTGGTGATCCACTCACCGTCTGCAAGGAACTGTCTTGCGATACCTATGCCGTCGATCTTACCCTCTGCGATAGCTGCGGCGCCAACGTCGGGCTCCATACGGCCTGCACATACTACAGGAATGTCAACGAACTTCTTAATGTGAGCTACGTCCTCAAGGTTACAGTTCTGGGGCATGTACATCGGGGGATGAGCCCAGTACCAGGAGTCGTATGTACCGTTGTCGGCGTTAAGCATATCGTAACCCGCATCCTGAAGATATTTTGCAGCCTTCTCGGATTCCTCCATGTTACGGCCAACCTCGGTGTATACCTCACCGGGAACTGCGCCCTCGCAGAAGCCCTTCATCTTGGACTCTACGGAGTATCTGAGAGAAACGGGGAAGTCCTCGCCACACTCAGCCTTGATAGCCTTAACTACCTCTGCTGCGAAGCGGTATCTGTTCTCAAAGCTGCCGCCGTACTCGTCGGTACGCTTGTTGAAGAATTCGATTGCGAACTGGTCGAGAAGATATCCCTCGTGTACAGCGTGTACCTCGACGCCGTCAACGCCTGCGTCACGGCAGAGCTTTGCTGTCTTTGCAAAGGCCTCGATAATCTCGTGGATCTGATGCTTGGTCATCTCGGGGCAGATGATGTCGGGTGCCCAACGTGCAGGCTGCTCGGAGGGACATGCAAGCTCGTGGCTTGTATCAATGATGGGCTTGATAAGCGCCCTTGTGAACTTGTTCTTGTGAAGCGGGCCTACAAGCTCGGTGATAGCCCAGGATCGTCCCATACCTGCGGTCAGCTGGATGAACAGCTTTGCGCCGGTCTTGTGAATTTCGTCCATAAAGTCCTTAAGTTCACGGAACATTTTGGGGTTCTGCCAAAGCCACTTGCCCCAGAAGGTATCACGAAGTGGAGCGATACCGGGAATGATAAGACCTACGTTGTTCTTTGCTCTCTCAAGGAAAAGCTTTGCCGCCTCCTTGTCAAAGCCACAGCCGGTCAGCTCAAACCAACCAAACAGCGACGTACCGCCCATAGGACACATAACGATACGGTTTTTGATTTCTACGTTGCCTATTTTCCAGGGGGTAAACAGGGCCTCGTACTTGGGATCTACATTTGCCATGTTAAAGATTCCTTTCTTTTATATATTTTAAATAAACATCAAAGCATATTATACTACACGAAGCACACCTTGTCAAGAAATTATCAATAAAAATATAATTATGTAAAAAATATTAAACAAAATACACTTTATGTAAAATTTTATTTAAATTGACTTGAAAAAAACCTAAAAGTATGATATCATATACAGTATATTTTGTAAAGAAGGAGGTCGGTTTGCATGATTTTTGGCAAACACATGAATAAATACTATTTTAAATACGCGCACATGCTTATTTTTGGCATTCTGGCACTTCTTTTGGTTGACTTCCTACAGCTTAAGATTCCGGAATTTTACAGAATGGTCGTTAACGGCATAGCATACGGAGAGGTTGAGGTTGACGGGGTATTTTATGCCTTTGATATGAACTTCCTAGTAGACAAGATCTGCGGTCCTATGCTTGTAATAATTCTGGCAATGGTATTTTGCAGATTCTTATGGCGTGTATGCTTCTTTGGCGCAGGTATTAGAGTAGAAACAGACCTTCGCTCTAAGATGTTTAATCACTCAAAGCATCTTTCCCAGCAGTTCTATCACAAGAACAAGGTTGGTAATATGATGTCATATTACACCAACGACCTTGAAACGGTTCAGGAGTGCTTTGGTGACGGTGCGCTTATGTTCTTCGATGCGCTTCTGCTCGGCGGAATTGCAGTGCTTAAAATGTTCGGCATGAACCCCCTTCTCACTCTCTTTACACTGATTCCTATGGCGTTCCTTCTTATTATCGGGACAATAGTAGGTCAGTATATGACTAAAAAGTGGGAGGCAAGGCAGGAGGCATTCTCTGCACTTTCGGACTTCTCTCAGGAGAACTTCTCGGGTATTGCGGTTGTAAAGGCCTTTGTTAAGGAATTCCGTGAGCTCTGGGCCTTCCGCAAGCTTAATAAGGATAATGAAAAGGCAAATATTGAGTATACCAGAATTTCTGTTCTGCTTCATATTTGTGTCACGCTGTTCGTTGAGTCTGTTGTCTGCGTAATTCTCGGTTACGGTGGATTTCTTGTTTACAACGGCAACTTTAATGCGGGTGAGCTGGTTGAGTTCATAGGTTACTTCAACTCCATCGTATGGCCTGTTATGGCGATTTCTCAGCTGATCGAGATGCGTTCCAGAGGCAAGGCGTCGCTTAAGCGTGTCAGCGAGCTGCTTGACACCCCTATTGATGTAAAGGATAGAGAAGGCGTTTGTGACGTTGACACCGTAAGAGGCGACATTGAGTTCAGGGGCCTTACCTTCCGATATCCGGATGCCGATTACGATGCTCTTACTGACGTTTCTTTCAAGATCAACGCAGGTGAGAATGTAGGTATAATAGGCAAAACAGGCGCAGGAAAGACAACTATTGTTGACATTTTGCTTAGAATATACAACATTCCTGATAAAACTGTATTTATTGACGGTATGGATGTAAATGATATTTCCATTGCCTCCTTGCGCCAAAACTGCGCATACGTTCCACAGGATAATTTCCTCTTCAGCGACACTATTGAGAATAACATCGCCTTTGGCGCCGATGAATACGATATGGCTGAGGTTGAGCATTTTGCCGAGCTTTCTGACGTGCACGGCAATATTACCGAATTCTCAGCGGGATATCAGACCGTTCTCGGCGAGCGCGGTGTTACCGTTTCGGGCGGACAGAAGCAGCGTATCTCCATTGCCCGTGCGCTGATGAAAAAGGCATCTATACTTATTCTTGACGACTCGGTAAGTGCGGTTGATACCGAAACCGAGCGTACGATTATTCAGAACCTCAGAGAGACACGAAATGGCAAGACCACAATTCTTATTGCTCACCGCGTTTCCACTGTTGAGAAGATGGACAAGATCATCTTCGTTGACGACGGAAAAATCCTTGCCGTCGGTTCACATGAGGAGCTTCTTGAAAAATCTCATGAATACAGAACTACAGTCGAGCTTCAGAAGCTTGATGAGGAAAAGGAGGGTGCGTAATGAATATTCGTGAAACCTATCCTCTTCTTATTCTTGGCGGACTTATCGGCTTGCTTTCTATCGTTTTCATAGTTGCTTATGCTACTATCAAGAACAAGAAGGAGGCCATCGGCTTTGACAGAAATATGAAGGACAAGGAGATTGCCCTCCGACTTCTTAAATATGCAAGGCCCTATCTGCCTCAGTTCCTTATCGTAGGATTGATTATGCTTGTGTCTATTGCCTACGACATTATTGCTCCCATCATTATGGGTGATATCATTGAGATGGTTCAAGAGAGCTTTGAGATGAGCCAGCTGCTTTCGTTTATCATTCTGTACGCAAGCATTCTTCTCGTTTCTCTCGGTGCAACCTATCTTCAGTCGCTTATTCTTCAGCGAATTGGACAGAAGATACTTTCCTCTCTCAGAGAGAACGTATTTACCCATATCGAGAGTCTTTCTCACGGTCAGCTTAACGCTATACCCGTAGGTAAGCTTGTTACCAGAGTATGTAACGATACCGGCGCAATCTCGATGATGTTTACCAACCTTTTGGTTAATCTGATAAAGAACTGCTTTATCATTGTCGGTGTATTCGTGGCAATGCTTTGCATCAACTATGCTCTTACGCTTATGGTGCTTTGCTTTGTCCCCTTTATCATTCTCTTTACGGTAATATTCCGTAAGTTCTCCCGTAAGGCATACCGCGCTGTAAAGGATTCTACCACCGACATCAACACATTCCTCTCCGAGAACCTTTCGGGTATGAAAATTACTCAGGTATTTAACCGCGAGGATCGTAAGGCTGATGAATTTGAGGAAAAGAATCAGCGCCTCGGTAGTGCAAAGCGTAAGCAGATTTTCGTGTTCGGTATTTTCCGCCCCACAGTCTTTATGCTTTACATTTCGTCGGTTATGGCTCTGTTCTATCTCTCTGCGTCGGGAAGCATTAATAGCACTCCCTTCCTTGGTCAGCTGATAGACTCGGCCACTCTCGTTTCCTTCTACATGTTTATATCAAGATTCTTCAACCCCATTCAGAGCCTTGCTGAGCAGTTTAACTGGATGCAGTCTGCCTTTGCCTCGGCTGAGAAGATATTTACCATTCTTGATATGAAGCCCGAGATTGTTGACGATCCCGATGCAATCGAGCTTGACCACGTGGATGGTAATATTGAGTTCAAGAACGTTTGGTTTGCATACAACGAGGGCGAGTGGGTTCTGCGTGACGTTTCCTTTAAGGTTAATGCCAAGGAAACAGTTGCCTTCGTAGGCTCTACCGGCTCGGGCAAGACCACCATTCTAGGTCTTATCTGCCGTAATTACGATATTCAGAAGGGCGAGATCCTTATTGACGGCATCAATATCAGGAAGATAAAGATTTCTTCTCTCCGCCGTCACTTCGGCCAGATGCTGCAGGATGTGTTCCTCTTTTCGGGTACTATCCGCTCGAATATTGTGCTTCGTGATGAGAGCATCACCGATGAGGAGGTTATGCAGACCTGTGATTACGTTAACGCCAGCCACTTTATCAACAAGCTTTCGGGCGGACTTGACGAGGAGGTGCGTGAGAGGGGTAATAACTTCTCTGCAGGTCAGCGCCAGCTGCTCTCCTTTGCCAGAACAATCGTGCACAAGCCTGCCGTTATGATCCTCGACGAGGCTACGGCCAACATAGATACCGAAACCGAGCTTCTTATTCAGGATTCGCTGGAGAAGATGATGAACATCGGCACTATGCTTATCGTTGCTCACCGTCTTTCTACGATTCAGCATGCGGATAAGATTATCGTGCTTTCCCACGGTGAAACTGTAGAGCAGGGGAATCACGACCAGCTTCTCAAGCAGCGTGGCAGATATTACGATCTCTATATGCTTCAGTTCAAGAAGCAGCAAATAGAAAAACGATAAAAAACAAAACGCTCCGAGTACAAATTCGGAGCGTTTTTTTATAAAAAATACAACATATTTCCTTGTTTTCTCTTTACAAAAGCTTTATTTTATGATAAAATACATAATGGTGTAATTTGCGCCGAATTTTATGGAAGGTGGGTTCAGACAAATGAGAATAGATAAGCTTTTGTCCGAGCTTGGCCTTTGTACTCGGCGTGAGGCGGCTAAAATAGGCAAGTTGGGCGGAATTACCGTTGACGGTGTTCCGGTGAAGGATGTGTCAAAGCATATTGATCCCGAAAAGCAGACGGTTGTTCTTCAGGGGCGTACGGTGGTTTATCAGAAATTCACCTACGTTATGCTTAACAAGCCTACCGGCTACGTCAGCGCAACCGATGACAAGAGCTTGCCGTACGTTACCGAGCTTCTGCCAGAGGAGCTTCGTCGCAGAGAGCTTTTCCCGGTCGGCAGACTTGACAGAGATACGGTCGGCCTTATGATACTGACCAACAACGGGCCGCTTGCGCACTCGCTTCTGTCACCGAAGCATCATGTAAAAAAAGAATACTTGTTTACGTCAGCCGAGCCTCTTGACAAGGATGCCGAGAGGGATTTTGAGCAGGGAATAACCCTTGCCGACGGCTATGAGTGCAAGAGCGCCGAGCTTTATCTTGACGAGAGTAGGGCGCAGGGAAGGATTGTTCTCACCGAGGGTAAGTATCATCAGATAAAGCGTATGATAGCCTCACGTGATAACAGGGTGACTAGCCTGGAGCGCATTTCCTGTGGAGAGATCAGGCTTGATCCGAGCCTTGACAGGGGAGAATGGCGCTATTTAACTGAAGAAGAAATAAAAATCCTTGAAGCTCAAGGATAAAGGAGAAAATATATTATGGATATTTTAAAGACTCTTGCTGAGGAATTTAAAATCAAAGAAGAGCAGGTGAAGGAAACAGTTGCTCTTATCGACGAGGGAAATACCATCCCCTTCATTTCCAGATACCGTAAGGAGGTTACCGGCGGTCTTGACGACGCAACTCTTCGTGACCTTAACGACAGACTTAACTATCTTCGTAAGATGGACGAGAGACGTGAGGAAATATCAAATCTTATAGACGCACAGGGCAAGCTCACCCCCGAGATCACCTTTGCGCTTAACAATGCAAAGACTCTTGTAGAGCTTGAGGATATTTATCTTCCTTACCGTCCCAAGAGAAAGACCAGAGCCTCTGTTGCAAGAGATAAGGGACTTGAGCCTCTTGCTAACTACATTATGGAGCAGAGAGATGCATACGATCCCGAGATTGCGGTTTACGCAGAGCAGTTTATAGTTATTTCGGATGAGAAGGATAAGGCCGTTCCTACCGTGGAGGCAGCGCTTCAGGGCGCATCCGATATCATCGCCGAGGATATTTCCAACAATGCTGAGATCAGAAAGATGCTTCGTGAGTTCACTATGAAGAACGGCTCGCTCGCATCTAAGGGCACTACCGAGGAGACCTCGGTTTACGAGAACTATTACGACTTCTCCGAGCCTATTAAGAAGCTTAAGGGCCACCGTGTCCTTGCTATCAACCGCGGTGAGAAGGAGGAGTTCCTTAAGGTTGCTGTAACCCTTCCCGAGGAGGACGGTATTGCGCAGATTATGTCCAAGGTAGTAACCAACAAGCAGTCTCCTGCGCTCTCTTATCTTATGGCTACCATCCGTGATGCTTACGACAGACTTCTGTTCCCCGCAATCGAGCGTGAGGTTCGTACCACACTCTTTGACGATGCCTGCGAGGGCGCGCTTAAGGTGTTCTCCGAGAACCTTCGTAACCTTCTCCTTGCAGCGCCTCTTAAGGGCAAGACCGTTCTTGGCTACGACCCCGGTTATGCTCACGGCTGTAAACTCGCTGTTGTTGATAAGACCGGTAAGGTGCTTGATACCGCGGTTATCTATCCCGTAAAGCCCAGAGAGGATATTGAGCGTTCTAAGGCTATCGTGCTTCGCCTTATCAAAAAGCACAACGTTGACGTTATCTCCATCGGTAACGGAACCGCATCCCGTGAGAGCGAGGCATTCATTGCCGAGCATGTTATTCGTGATGCCTCCTGCCCTAAGGGAGTTAAGTATACTATCGTTTCCGAGGCAGGCGCTTCGGTTTACTCCGCATCCAAGGTTGCAACCGAGGAGTTCCCCGATTACGATGTAATGCAGAGATCTGCGATCTCCATTGCAAGAAGAATTCAGGATCCCCTTGCAGAGCTTGTTAAGATCGAGCCTAAGGCTATTGGTGTTGGTCAGTATCAGCACGATATGAAGCAGGCAAGACTTACCGAGGCTCTCGGCGGCGTGGTTGAGGGCTGTGTAAACGGTGTCGGTGTTGACGTAAATACCGCATCCTACTCTCTCCTCTCCTACGTTTCGGGTATCAATACCACCGTTGCAAAGAATATCGTTAAGTACAGAGAGGAAAACGGCGAGTTCAAGAGCCGTGCCCAGATTCTTAAGGTTCCTAAGCTTGGTGAGAAGGCGTTTACTCAGTGTGCAGGTTTCCTTCGTATCCACGATGGTAAGCAGGTGTTTGATTCCACCGGCGTACATCCCGAGTCCTATGCTATCGCAGAGGATCTGCTTAAGAGATTCGGCTTCTCTACCGAGGATGTGAAGAACAACAATCTTACTCTTCTTCGCTTCAAGGCAGAGCAGTACGGCATCGCAAAGCTTGCCCGTGAGCTTGGCTGTGGCGAGCCTACTCTTGAGGACATTATCTCCGAGCTTGAGAAGCCCGGCCGTGACATCCGTGACGATGCTCCAGCACCCATCCTTTCCACCGATGTTCTCGACATCAGTGACCTTAAGACCGATATGCAGCTTAAGGGTACAGTCAGAAACGTTGTTGACTTTGGTTGCTTTGTAGACATCGGCGTTCACCATGATGGACTTCTTCACATCTCCGAGATGAGCGATAAGTTTATTAAGCATCCCTCCGAAATGTTCAAGACCGGCGACGTTATCGAGGTTAAGATCAAGGACGTCGACGTTAAGAAGCATAGAATTTCCTTGACCAGAAAAGGAATGAATACTGCTAAAAACTAAAAAACAAGGGACTCCAAACGGAGTCCCTTTTTGTATGAAATATTAAATTACAATGAAAGTACAGGATCCTGCAGGAAGCTTGTGCTCGCCAGCGGAAATAGCCTTGCCGTCAAGGCAGGGAAGTGCATTGCCCTCGCCAAGAGTAAGAGGAGCTCCGTTAAGGTACATAACCTTGCTTCTCATATTTCCGTTACCGGAAAGGGTATAAAGTGTTGCATCACAAGGAAGGTTAACGGTGGTTTCCTCGGTGAGAGAGTTGTTGATTACAAGATAGCAGTAACCGTCCTTGCCGTCCTTACGGGAGTGAGCGTAAACGTGTGCACCCTCGGTCTGAGGTGCGCTAACAGCGTAACAGGTGTTGCCCATAAGTCTGTTCCAGAGCAGAGCTGCAAAGTAGTTGGGTCTGGGATCAAAGCTGCCGTGCTGAAGGAAGCCGTAGTCGGAGGATGCGAGGGTGTTGTGGAAGATAACGCCGTCGGTGATGGTGCAGAAGCTGCCCAGCTCGTTAAGAGTTCTAAGAACGTCGAGATAGGTGGATGCCCATGTATCTCCGCCTCCGCCTGCGTCACCCGACTCGGTAACCCACATCTCGCCACCGGGAACGTACTTGTCACGTGCGGGAGCGTTCATCATAGCGCAACCGGGGGCAACAGCAAGGTATGCGTCGGTGTGCGCTGCCTCTGCAGGCCAGTGACCGGTGGGCATAACCGATGCCAGTCTTTCGGAAATGCCGTTATAGTAGTGATAGGAGTATACGTCCATAGGAACCTGATGTCCGCGCATGAGATCGTGAACAGTGCCCATGGTCATCATATTGCCGATGCCTGAACCCATCTTTGCCATAGGAGAATCCTCTATAGAGGTATCGGTCATACCTGTGTTACAGGGGCCTACGATAAGGCACTCGGGATAGTTCTCCTTAACCCATGCGTTTGCGATATCCTGGTCACGCACATAATCCTCGAAGGTGTAGCCAACAGGTGCGCCGGAGATCTGGAGCATATTAGGCTCGTTCATGAACTCAAAGGCGTCGATTCTGCCGCCAAGCTCGTCGGTAAGCGCAAAGAGCTTCTTAATCTGAGTAAGGTCAAGTGCGCCGCCGTCCTTGTGGTCGCCTGCGCAGTTACTTGCGGAAACGAGAAGCTTGCCGCCTACAGCCTTAACAAAGCCGATAATATTAGACCACTGCTCACGGGTAAGAACGCTCTGATATCCCTCGGGAGCCTTGCCGCCGGTTGTACCGTCGAAATCGTAGTATGTCTTGGTCGCCCAGGTGCCGCTTACTCTGATCCAAACAGGTCCAAATGCCTTTGCCAGAGAAATAAGCTTTTCGTTAGTAGTGTCGATGGGGGGATAGTACTGCATAAGGCCTGCCATTGCGGTGTGGTTAGAGAAACCACCCTCCAGCTTGGGGAACTCTTCGGTTCCTGCGATCTGGCCCTCGGTGTATGCCTTCCAGAATGTACCGCCGGTAACCTCTGTCATCTCTACGTTGTAGGACATGAGTCTGGGGTTAATGCTGCGTATTGCCTGAAGGCCGTCGGCCTTAAGCTCAAGAAAATGTGCCATATTAAGCTCCTTTGTTTTTTATTTTTGATACCATTTTATCATATATAATACTCTTTTGCAAGTAAACTTAGCTTTTTTATTGAGTATTAACGATTTTTTTACAAAAAATCAAAGAATGTCTTTTATTTTGCTAAAATATATGTTATAATGTTAATACGCAATTACCCAATTATAAACTTTAAGGAGAAAAACAATGTCAAAACAGCTTGTTCTTGATGAAAAAGGTCATCGCAAGTTTGGTATGCTCGACAAGGTTTCTTATGCTGCCGGTGATTTTGGTTGTAACATGAGCTTCGCTCTCGCAGGTACATGGTTCACCCTTTTCTGGACGCAGTATATGCTTATCGACGAGATACTCTTTGCAGGTCTGCTCATCGCATTTAAGATTTGGGACGCAATCAACGATACCCTTATCGGCGCAATCATGGACTCTTCTACCAAGCAGTATAAGAGAGGTAAGTTCTTAACCTACATAGCATTCGGCTCATTCCTTCTTGCGGCTGGTGCATGTCTTTGCTTCCTGCCTGTGCCAAACGCACATATGATCGTTAAATGTATCATTTGTACCGTTGGTTACGTTGCATGGGATGCTGCTTATACTATAGTTAACGTGCCTTACGGCTCGATGCTCTCGGTTATCACTGCAGATGCGGGTGAGAGAGCTCAGCTCGGTGCATGGCGTAATATCGGTGCTATGCTTGCCAGCCTTCCTATCGGTATTATTCTTCCCATTATGCTTTATGATGAAAATGATAATATTATCGGTAACAGACTCTTCCCCGTAGCTATCGTGCTTGGCATTTTAGCTCTCGGTGCATTCTGGTTCATGATCAAGACCACAGTGCAGAGAATTGAAACCGACGTTGCCGTTTCTGAGGAAAAGTTCAACTTCTTTAAGTCTGTTAAGGCATTTGCACAGAATCGCCCCGCTATCGGTGCGACCCTTATGCCCGTTGCAATGTTCATCGGTACATACGGCGCTGCTAACGCAACCACCTCTATGTTCCAGTCCTACTTCCATCAGGCAAGCATGTCCGGTCTTATGACTATCGTTTCTATGCTTCCTATGTTTGTATTTATCCCCTTCATTAAGCCTATCGTTACTAAGGTGGGTAAAAAGGAGGCTGCTTCCTTCGGCCTTATCTTCTCTGTTATCGCATGCGCTCTTTTGCTCATCGTTCCTATCTCTCCCGATATGAATGGTGTTCTCATTTACATGGGACTTCAGATTCTTAACGGCTTTGGTATGGGTATTGGCATGTGCGTTGGTAACGCAATGATGGCAGATGCTATCGACTACAACCAGTGGAAGTTCGGCAGACGTGATGAGGGTATGACCTATGCTATTCATTCCTTCTTCAGAAAGCTTTCTCAGGGTGTTGGCCCCTCTATCGGTCTTGTACTGATGGTTGCGCTCGGCTATGATGCAGAGCTTGGTTCTGCTCAGCCCGATGGCGTTCCGCTTAAGATGCGTTATCTTGTAGCGGCAATGTACCTTGTTTCTGCTATCCTTATGTACGTTGGTACTAAGTTCGTTTATAATCTCGACAAGAAGACTCTTGAGCAGATGAACGAGGAGCTCGGCAGATAATTTCAGTTTAAAACACGGCGTGTCCCCGGGATTCGCCGTGTTTTATTTATTTTAAAATAAAAAGAGGCGCAAAATGCGCCTCTTTCTTTATGTGTATTTGCGATTAGTTGAAGTTAAGTGTGTTGAGAACCTTGGTTCCGTCCTCAAGTACTACTGCAAGAACACAACCGCGGTAGTTGTCCTTCTTGTCATTCCAGTTACAGGGAGCAACCTCGATGGTGATCTCCTGACCTGCATATGCCTTAAGCCAGTTGTACTGTGCTGCGCCGGAGCAGTAGAGGGGAAGCTCTACACCGTTGTAGGTGATCTTAAGGTTGGTGTAATATGCGGTTTCTACAACCTCAACAACAGCCTTTACAATGTAAACTTCGGTGGAGTGGCTCTCCTCAACGCTGAGCGCCTTAATATCCGCGAGGGTCTTACCGGTGATGAACTTCTCGGTGGAGTACTCGTGGTTGCCGTAATAGTTAGCGAGGATCTTGCCGTTAACGATAGCATCCTGACCGTAGGTGGTGAAGGTGTCATCCTTAACAAAGCGCTCTCTCATACCGCTGATAACGATCTCGTGACCGATTTCAATACCGTCAAAGGCACTTTCTTCTACAAGAACTGCGATCATAGATCCGTCCTCGCCAAAGAGATAGAAGCCGGTACGGTTTACGAGAGAGGGACCAACGATACCTCTAACGACAACATCGGTGTCAAATGGAGTTGCAATGGCGTCCGCAACGCTGATATATTCAACGTCTGCATTCTGAGATACGGTGATATCAATGCTTTCGGAATAGGTGTTTCCGTTATGAGATGCGGTAACGGTAACGGTGGCATTGCCTGCCGCGCCGCAATGGAAGGTTACAGTACCGTTTTCGCCGGTGGTGAAGTAAACCACGCTCTGATTAGAGGATTCGTAGGAAAGGGTTGCGCCCTCAAATCCGAGAAGCTCGGAGGAAACAAGTGTGCTGAGATCAATTGCGGGGTCGCCGGTGTAGGAGTTAAGGAACTGGGTTACGCCGTGGTACTTAACTGCATACTTTGCTGCATCGTTTACGTCAAACTGATAGCCCTCGTCGATAACCTGAATGGGGAGGAATCTCCATATGCAGCCGGATGCAGAGGACTTAGCGTTGATTGCAACAACGTAAACGGTGCAGAACTTGCCATCGAACTGGTCGAGCCATGAGAAGTCGCCGCCGTTGCACTGGGTGTAAACGTAAGAGCCGGTCACACCGTCGATATCGTCGATGTAGTAGTTGATAAAGCCTGTGCCGTCAACTCTCTTTACAAGCGCGGTTACCTTGAAGATCTTGTTGGTGATGTTCTCGGTAACGGGGGTGTCCATGATCTCCTTAACGGTGGTCTCGGTGATCCAGGACTTGTCAAATGCGCTGTTGCCGCCATCGTTTGCAAGCAGGGTAACGCTGTCGATCTGACATGCGCCCTCATAGCCAAACTTGGATGCATTGCTGATTTCGGTGTCAAGTATCCAATATGTCTTTTCACCTGCAATGGTAACTGTGTTACCAACCTTAACCTGACCTGCAAGGTCCTGGTCATATACGTAGATAGAGGATGTGCTGTCTACGAGAATAACACCGCTGGGCTTGTAGCCGTTAGCATAGGTGATCTGTGCTACAACACCGCTGGTCTTTACAAGAGTGCCGGTAGCAGCCTCTCTTGCATCAGCAATAGTCATTTCGGTGTAGTTTGATTCGTCAAAGGGAGTATCATCCTTCTTGAACTCGATGAGCCAAGCGTTCTTGATCTCCTTTGTGCCATTATAATTCTGGAGGATACAGTACAGCAGAACCTCGTCACCCTTAACAGGTCTCTCGGCCATATCTGCATATCCAATAGAACCGTCTGCGCTGTATGTACCGTAAACTGCAATCTCGCCGGTTTCATCTGCAATTACCATCGCGCCGTATGCGGGGTTGGTAACAGTCTTAACAGTGCCGCGAACGTAGTAACGCTCGGTGGTAATGTTGCCGGTCTCGCCGCAAAGCTCAAGAGCCTCTGCAATGGTAAGAGCCTGAATCTCATCCTTGTCGGTTGCGGGGGCATCTACAGCATTGTGCTCAACTACGTAGCCGAGCTTGATTGCAACCTGATCCTTCGCCTTTGTTACAAGACAGTTGATGGTGATCTCGTCAGCCTCGTCAGGCTTAACTGCCATAGCCTCGTAGGTAGCGCCATCAGAGCCAAAGAGAGCATCTACGGTGATAGAACCGGATGCATCTTCAATAACCATCTGACCTGTGGTCTTGTTCAAAAGCTTCTTTACAGTTGCTTTAACGTAGTAGTATTGTGTGCTTGTCGAGCCATTGCTGAGCTCTGCTCCAGCGGTCTTGATCTCTTCAATAGTAGAATAGATAAAGCTTCCGCAGTCGAAGCACTTACCGTCAATAACGTTATAGTGCTGGCATTCGGGGGTCTGATCATCATCCTTATCTCCAAAAATGTCGCCGAAGGGAAGCTTGTCGCAGGAAATAAGCGAAAGCATCATAACGGCCAGGAGAATAACGGTGAACAAACGAATAAGTGTAGATACGCTTTTGTTCATTGGTCTGTCCTCTTTCTTTTAAAATTTTAAGCCATTATAATTTTACCATTTTCTAATGGCATTGTCAATAATTTTTGTCGACTTATTTTTCACAAAATGTTGTTTGTTTGTCTTGATAAATATAGTAAAATATGCTATAATTAGTCAAAAGATGAAAAAAGTCCCACCAATATAAGGAGATATGGAGGAATAAAGGCATGGAAAAAAACAATATAAAGGCCTGGTTATACCTGTTACCGGCAATAATTTTCCTCGGGGTATTTATGGTATACCCACTTGTTGACGTGCTGATTTATTCATTCGAGGAGGGATTTAATTCGGCATCACAGACTTATTTTGGCATTGGATTATATAATTACAGCTATGTTCTGCGTGATCCTTATTTTCTTCAGGCAATAAAGAATACATTTATTCTTGTTTTTATTACTGTTCCGGTATCCACGGCTTTGTCACTGCTCGTTTCTATCGGTCTTAGCTCTATAGACAAGCTTCGTGAGATGTTTCAGACTATCTTTTTCTTGCCTTACGTTACCAATACTCTGGCCGTTGGTCTGGTGTTTATGATACTGTTTAAGCCTACCGTTTATAATGACGGTCTTGTAAATGCATTTTTGTCGATCTTTGGAGTAGCGCCCATTGACTTTATTGACGGTCCATACTGGGCAAAGATGCTGGTGCTTTGCCTTTACACCATATGGGTCGTAATGCCATTTAAGGTGCTTATTTTCACCAGCGCAATTGCATCTGTTCCAAAGGCTTATTATGACGCAGCCATTATCGACGGCACTTCAAGTAAACGTATGTTTACAAAAATCACACTACCGATGATTTCACCTACTATTTTCTACCTTGTTATCACCGGATTTATCGGTGCGTTTAAGGCATATAGCGATGCGGTTGCACTCTTCGGCACAGACCTTAATGCATCCGGAATGAACACCATCGTCGGTTACGTATACGATATGCTGTACGGTGACGGTGGAGGTTATCCCTCCTTTGCCTCTGCGGCGGCAATCATTTTGTTCGCTATCGTTTTGACTATAACCTGTATTAACCTTCTGGTAAGCAAGAAAAGAGTTCATTATTGAGAAAGGAGTGTAGCATGAAATCCTCGCTTGATTATGTGGCTGCGATGGAAAAACAGATGCGCCGTAAGAAAATTACCAAGGGCATCACCTACGCCCTTCTTGGAATATGGGCACTTGTGGTGCTGTTCCCATTCTATTGGATGCTGCTCAGCTCCTTCAAGAGCTATGGTGAGTATAATGCCGAGGCGGTACCTCAGTTTATTGCCACAAATCCTACGTTTGATAACTATATTATTGCATTCACCTCGGTACCCTTGCTTGATTATTTCATCAATACGCTGATCTTCACCATTGCCACCACCGCGCTGATGATGGTCATCATCATTCCTGCGGCATTTGCATTCGCAAGGCTGAACTTTAAGGGCAAAGATGTTCTTTTTGTCCTTCTTCTCTCGCTGATGATGATACCAAACGAGCTTGTTATTATCACCAACTTTGTTACTATCACCAACTTGGATCTGAGAAATACCTTTACCGGTCTTATTTTGCCGTCCATAACCTCGGTGTTTTATATTTATCTTCTTAAGGAAAACTTTGCGCAGATCCCCGACGAGCTTTACCTTGCGGCGAAGGTTGACGGCACAGGTGACTTTAAGTATATGCTTAAGGTCATGGTGCCTATCTGTAAGCCTACCGTTGTTACCATTACCATTCTCAAGGTCATTGAATGCTGGAACTCCTACGTGTGGCCCAGACTTATTACCGATGACGAGGATTATTTCCTCTTATCTAACGGTATTCAGCAGATCAGGGAAAACGGCTTCGGCCGTGAGAATATTCCTGCAATGATGGCGGCGGTTGTGGTTATCTCGTTGCCACTCATAGTTCTCTTCCTCGTGTTCCGCCGCAAAATAATGGAAGGTGTTGCCAGAGGAGGTACAAAGGGATGAGAATATTAAGTAAAATTGTCATTTTGATCTTAACTTCGCTGCTTTGTGTCGTTTTTATAGTTTCCTGTCATGGAGAAATGGTAGAGAAAAATGACAACACAGCCACCGATTACTCCAATGCAATGACCGAATTTGTGCCACCGGAAAGCTTTGACACTACCAAAAAGTACTCAATAACCTTCTGGGCAAAGAGCGATAGCAACAAGCTGCAGACTGCGGTTTATACCAAGGCTGTTTCGGATTTTGAGGACCTTTATCCCAACATTGATGTCACTTTA
This sequence comes from Clostridia bacterium, assembly GCA_017646745.1. Taxonomy (GTDB): domain Bacteria; phylum Bacillota; class Clostridia; order Oscillospirales; family CAG-272; genus UBA1740. The sequence goes on along the minus strand of JAGCLY010000053.1, from coordinate 9,014 downwards.
GTGATCGAAACAGACTATCAGAGAATTTATCAGAATGTTATTACAAATATACAGACCGGTACAACACCCAATGTCTGCATCACTTATCCCGACCATATGGCAACGTATCTGACCGGCAACAGTCTTATTGTTCCTCTTGAGGGACTGATGAGCGATGAAAAATACGGTCTCGGAGGCAGTGAGCTTCGTTTTGACGGTCCGGATAATGGCGAAATCAGTCCTAAATTTCTTGAGGAATGTATTATTAACAGTTATCAATACGGTTTGCCATTTATGAGATCTACAGAGTCCTGCTATGTTAACAAAACATACGTTGAGGCTCTTGGTTATGAGCTGCCGGAAAAGCTGACGTGGGACTTTGTTTGGGAGGTTTCTATAGCTGCTGCAAAGCTGAAGAATCCCGACGGAACATATAAGGCTAACGGACAGAGGGTAATGCTTCCGCTTATCTATAAGTCTACCGATAATATGATGATACAGATGCTTCACCAGGCAGGCGGTGAATATTCTAACGACCAGGGAGATATTCTTGCCTTTAATCCTACAGCAGAGGATATTCTCCTTGATATTGCAAATGCGGCGGAAAATGATGCATTCTTCACCTTTAAAAATGTATCATACCCTGGAAATTACTTTAATGCGGGACAGTGCATTTTTGCTATCGACTCCACTGCAGGAGCAACTTGGATGGGCAGTAATTCGCCTCAGAGCGACATTCCCGAGTCCAGCAAGGTTGATTTTGAAACGGTTGTAATGGAAATTCCTCAGTACGATACCGAAAATCCTACTATGATCTCCCAGGGGCCTTCTATTTGTATTTTTAACAAGGCCGATCGTGGTGAAGTACTTGCCTCATGGCTCTTCACTCAGTATCTTCTCACAAATGAGGTGCAGATTACCTATTCTCAGAGCGAGGGATATCTTCCCGTTACCTTGAAAGCTCAGCAGAGCGAGGAGTTTAAGGATTATCTCTCCCGTGCAGGCGAGGACAACAATACCTATTACGATGTTAAGATAGCTGCTACCGAGCTTCTTATGGAAAACACCGACAATACCTTTATCACCCCCGTTTTCAACGGCTCGCTGTCGCTGAGAAATGCGGCTGGCGGAATGATAGAGGATATATCAGATGCTGTTAGAGTGGGAAAGAGGATAACGCCCTCTTATATTAACGGTCTTTATCGCAGAATGGCATCGCTATGGAGGCTTGACGTTCCTCTCGGTGGATTCCCTGTATTTGCTATAGTTCTTCTTTGTGTAATTGCCTCTGTATACATCGCATTGGCGTGCTACGTCATCGCTACGAAAGTAAAAAGAAAAAGGCATATGGAAGAACAAAAAAGCAATTAGGTATTGACTTTAAGTGCAAAATGTGTATAATATTTCTTGTAGCATAGAAAAGACTTTGCTTTAAAAAGAAAAGGAGAAATTATAATGAAAAGAATTCTTTCTTTGTTGGTTTTAGTAGTTCTTCTTGTTTCGCTTGTTTCTTGCGGACCTAAGACTATGAACTACGCTGAATACTGTGATGCGGCTATGGACGCAGAGGTTACTGTTGATATGTACGTTCAGGCTCATCAGTCCTGGTGGGATAATAAGATCACCGTTTATGCAGCAGATAAGGATGGCGCTTATTTCCTTTATGAGATGGCTTGCTCTGAGGAGGATTCCAAGAAGCTTACCCCCGGTACTAAGATCAGAGTTACCGGTGTTAAGGGCGAGTATGCAGGCGAGGTTGAGATTATGAATGCAACCTTCGAGTTCCTTGATTCCGAAGATACCTACCTTGCTCCCGCTAAGGATGTTACTTCTCTTGTAGGCAATTCCGACCTCATCAAGGATATGAACGAGCTTGTTGCTTTCAAGGGTATGACCGTTGTTGCTTGCAACGATGAGGGTGCAGCATTTGAGTATCAGGGCGGCATCCAGGGCAAGGATATTTACTTTACCCTTTCTAACGGTACTGATACTATCAGCTTCTGTGTAGAGTCCTATCTTACCGATAGCTCCTCCGATGTTTACAAGGCTGTTGAGGGTCTTAATGTTGGAGATGTTGTTGACATTGAAGCTTTCCTTTACTGGTACAACGGTGCTAACCCCCATGTAACTAAGGTTACCGTTAAGTAATAGAATTCCTTTAACATAAAAAAAGAACCCGATTTTGTCGGGTTCTTTTTTTATGTTTTATTCTGTCTTTTCGGTTGATTCCTCTAACAGCTCATTAATTTCTACGTTTTCGACGGCTGGAGCAGGGGATTTCACCGACCTTTTGCTTTTCTTAAAGGTCTTTTCAGCCACGCCGATTATTTTTACCATTATGGGGCTAAGCACGGCGTTCATTCCCAACTCAAACAGGAAGTTTCCGAAGGCCAAAGCTATAAATACCTGCAGGCCTGTAACGTCAAGCATTATTGCTTCTGCAATAGCATTTGCGTAGGGCATAAAGAATACTATGCAACCAAGCAGGAAGATACCGGTGTTTACTATCGGGCATACAATTGCTGCCGCAACAACAGCTACTGTTCGGTTGAATCTGAGAAGCAGCTTGTTTACGTATCCTGCTGCCACTCCGCAGGCAATACCCTTTACCAGCACGGTAACGATAGTACCGAAAATGTTGAAGGCAAAGAATAAGTTTGCTCCACCTGTGATCATAACCACAAGTCCGAATACCAATCCAAGCCACCCGCCTATAATCGGTCCGCAAAGCACAGCGCCAATAACTATGGGTATAAGACCGATAGCTGTTGAAAACGGGCCAAAGAAGGTAGTGTAGGTAGCCAGGCACTGAAATACTATAACCAATGATGTCATCAGCGCTGACAGAACCAATGTCTCGGTTGACATTCCTTTTTTGTTTGTTTTACCAAACGTGTTCATAAATTCCTCCTTGCTGTCGTCCACGATGGGTACAACGCATAAAATTTATTTATATTCTCCGGGGCGGAGTAATATACAAGTATTAAGTTATTGGTTTTTCTTATAGATGATATTCAGGCCCTTAAGCACCAAAAACTCATCATATGTAATGTTATGTTTGCAATGTGGGGTGATAACCGATGCCAACCCGCCGGTTGCATAGACGGGCAGGGTAGAGCCGACCTCATCGAATATACGGTCGATCATACCGTCAACCATGCTTGCGTTACCAAACACTATTCCGCTTCTCATACAGTCAGAGGTGTTTTTGCCGATAACGTTTTTAGGAGCCTCCAGACTTACCATAGGCAGCTGGGCGGTCCTCTTTGCCAGAGCATCAAGGCTCACGATAACACCGGGGATTATGGATACACCGATAAAGGCGCCCTTGTCATTCATAACCATCATCTTGGTTGCGGTACCCATATCTACTATAAGAGAGGGGCTACCGTAGAGATAGTGGGCCGCCACACAGGCGCAAATAATATCTGCACCGACCGATGCTGGGTTATCACAGTGAATGTTTATTCCTGTCTTTACTCCGGGCCCTACAAGTATTGCATCCATGTCATAAAGCAGCTTGATGGCCTGCTTCATAACGTTGTTAAGCGGCGGAACTACAGAGGAGATAATTGCTCCGCTGATGGACTGCTTGTCAACAGAGTATATAGACATTGCGTTTGCAATAGCGCCGGCATATTCATATTCTGTTTTTGCAGTATCGGTAGCAATGCGGGCTACACAGCATATCTCGTCGCCGTTGAAAACACCAAAATTAATATTACTGTTGCCGATATCGACAGTTAAGATCATAATCTGTCCTCCTCTTTGTTGACTTGCGAAACCAATTATAGCACAGGAAAAGATAAATGTCAAACGCTTTTTGCATTTGACATTTATCTTTTTTATTCAAAGCTTACAGACCCTGCCCATTTCATAATATCGTCGGCATATTTGTCAGCCTTGTTCTTTTCTACCCTAAACTGTACAAGCCAATATGCTTGACTTTCCTTGTATGCGAAAGCATAGCATAGATATTTGTTACCGTCAGAGTTGGTGGTGCTGTATGTGAAGTAGCTAAGCCCGTCCTCGGTGTTAACCTTGCTGTCGGAGTATCCGTTCTGTTGCATTATGTATCTTGCATACTGCGTAGCGTCAAATCCTGAATAACCGCCGTCAGCATAGCTATCCTTGCTTATGGTGACATCCACGTCCTTTGATACGTACACCGCCCAAAACATGGGAACATACTGCTGTTTAAAGCCCTCGGTGAGCGTGATGCTTATCTCGGCGGCCTTAAATTCCTTTGCCTTACCGCCGATGCCTGTAAATGCCAGCGTGACAATTACGTAGCCGATGATAAAGCCTATGATTATTGCCGCCACAAGCAGGATCAGACCCTTAACGATCCTTTTTTTCTTGTTACCGTCAGCTTCCTCGCCGCTTGTCTCGGTGTCGGTTCTATCGCTGCTTATTTCGTCGAGTGATTGGCTCGTTTCCTTGCATATATCCTCGTTACAGTCGGCATCATTGCTATATGTTATATCCTTTTCAGCGCAATCCACAGGATTTTCTTCTCTCGTTGTTTTCTGTGCTTTCATCTTGTCTCCGTTGAACGTAATGTTATATATAATGGACCTTGTCGCGTTAATTATATCATCTTTATGCGTTGTTGTCAACAGATGCACTCTCGTCTGTATATCATCTGCGCTTGATCTTCGTTCTTGTAAGATCGTAGCTGATGCTGAGCAGCCAGGAAATAGTCTCCTCGTCACATTCCTCCAGCGATACCGTAAGCCAATGTGTCTTGTTCATGTGATATGCTCGGTATATGCCTCTCTCAACACCTGCGATAGACTCAATAACCTCGGGTGCGCACTTCAGATTTACAACGTCTATCTGCCTGTTACCCACGTGACCGATCTTCTTTTCGCTGATATTCATCGCAATTCCAAACCATTTGCCACTCTCGTGGCGAAATACACCCGTCTCGAAATCCTCCTCAAAAGGATAATCGGCTCTTACGTTATATGTATCAAGCACCAATGCCTCAAATTCCCCTCGTGTCATAGCTTATCCTTTCAAATTTTGGTAAAATAAGTATAACACAGAATGCCTTTTTCTTCAATACAAAATTTAAAAATGATAAGGCTATTTTAAAGGGTATAATCCAGGCGTATATGGGTCAGGGTACGATGAGCGTAACCGCAGACATCTACTCGCACCTTGACGTGAGTGCAACAAGCGTAGCAAGCATGAAGCTCGCCTCACTAATAGGCAAGGACGAGTAAAAAACGGCAAAGGTGGTAAAAAAATTATACATCCTTAAACAAATACTAGAGCCTTGAATTTCTATCAGTTTTGTGGTAAAATGTAAATAGGAAATCCAAAATCACGGAGAGATAACCGGTTATGGCTGTAAAAATATATAACAAGCTTGTAAGAGATTTAATCCCCGACATCATAGAGGAATCAGGAGGCGAGTGCAGAACTCGGATTCTTTCGGACAAAGAATATCTTGAAATGATTGATGCGAAGCTCGACGAGGAATTGGCGGAATATCACAAAGATCAGAACATTGAGGAGCTGGCAGACCTATTGGAGCTTATACAAGCGGCAACAGTTGCACGGGGTTACACTCTCGAGGAGCTTGAGTCTGTAAGAGCTGAGAAAGCCAAAAAGCGTGGCGAATTTGAGAAGAAAATTTTCCTTATTGACGTTACTGAAAAAGTCAATTAAAGAGTTGGGGTATAGAAATAATGGTATTCAAAGGTATATCAAGAGTTTTCAAGCTAACGAACGAGCAGCAATATGAAACAATCGGTCAATTTTGGGATGAGATGGCTCTGATATACGGCTTGGAGAATCTTTGTGGTTTGGGATATAAGTGGGAAAATGACAAAATATCCTATGCCATTGGACTGAAAAACGGAGATATTGATGGATATAACCTAAGTATCCTTCTGCCCGACGACGGTTGGGTAAACGTAAGGGGTGAAACCGAGCTTCTAAAGGAGCTGTATGACGAAATATATAAAAACGGCAGGCTCACCTACGAAATCGAAACCTTTTATGAGGACGGCAGGTGCGAGATCAGATATTATCGAGAGTCCCTAGCGTAAATAAGAATTTGACGAGGTGATAGTTATGGTGCTGTATTCTATAATTATGTTTTTAGCAGCAGTCCCAATGATTAAAATAAGCATCTCAATATATCAAGGTAAAACCGACTTGATTCACGACTACCATCAAACTAAAGTTGCCGATAAAGCTGCCTATGGAAAATCTTTCGGAAAAGCCATGCTTGTTGTTTCAACGGCATTATTACTTAGCGGTATAATAAGTCTATTCGGTGATTCAGAAGCAATTGCAATGATTGCTGTTGCAGTACTGTTTATTGGCTTATTCATTGGAATTGCTTGGATTATTGCAGTACAGATGAAATACAACAAAGGTATTTTTTAATTAAACAAATTCCAATTTGAAGGGATAAATCTTATGCTATACAACGCAAAAGAACTAAAGCTGACTGCGAGTGGCATGCAGTTTGATTATATCAGGTTTGGCAGTGGCAAAAAGCCGTTGATTATGATACAGGGGCTTAACACCCGTGGAATAAAGGGCGCGGCTCTGTCTCTTGCCTATATGTACCGCATTTTTGCGAAGGAGTACACGGTGTATCTCTTTGACCGCAGACCTGTGGTTTACGACGGAATTACCGTAAGAGATATGGCGTCGGATATTGCCTCGGCTATGGACGCTTTGGGGCTGAAGAATGCAGACGTTTTCGGTACGTCGCAGGGCGGAATGATTGCGCAGTACCTTGCAATCGACAGACCCGACTTGGTTAGAAAGCTTGTTCTCGCTGTAACGCTTTCAAGGAACAACGATACTGTAAAGCAGGTTCTCTCGGGTTGGATAGAAATGGCAGAACGAGGAGATATGAAGGGATTCGTTTTGGACATGGCTGAAAAGATGTATTCCGAGACTTACGTGAAAAAATATCGTTTGCTCATGCCGCTTCTGACGATTCTGCAAAAGCCTAAGGACGTGCAAAGGTTTGTGATTCTCGCAAAGTCCTGCCTCACTTGCGATACATACGACATTCTGGATAAAATCAAGTGCTCTGTTTTCGTGATTGGTGGCAAACAAGACAAGGTTGTTTCAGGTGCTGCCTCCGAGGAAATCGCAGAAAAGCTCGGTTGCAGGTTGCATATGTACGACAACCTTGGGCATGCGGCCTATGAAGAAGCGCAGGATTTCAACCAAATGGTATATGATTTCTTAAGTGAATAGAAAATGCCGACGAGGTTTGCTCGTCGGCACTTTTTATGTAATTTTGTAAAAATACGGTCCACACAAATCGCATTCGTGCGTTTTTATGTAAGTCCAGGAATAATCCTTTGCCACAACGTAATATTCAACAGTCCATTTGTCAATCTTTTCGGCACTATCATACCTGGCGGGCAACCTATTTTTAACTCCCTCGCCACCGTATTCATCGCAACAAATGACTTCACTTTTATCCGCCTCGTCAAATGCACGTCGTGCATCATCGCCTATTAGAAGATTCTCGTTTTTGATATGCTCAAATGAAAAAACATGCCAAATAAACTGCCCTTCTACATGTTCCTCAATATCCTTTTTATCCACGTCCTTTGCGAAATGACGTAACCATTGATTCTTGAATCTATCTTTTGACATTGAGAACTTAGCCATAAAATCACCTCTTCCGCTTGATTTTCATTTTAATCTGTCACCTAAGGGTATGGTAAGATTAGTATAGCACAAAACTCTCTCTTCTTCAATAACAAATGCTTAAATGCTCACGAAAAATAATCGTGGGCATTTTTCTTTTTAGCCCACTCAAAACAAATAAAAAATCACTACTAGATTATTGAGAGCAAAAAATAGTATGGCTCAAATCGAGAAAAAGTGTGGAGTTAAAAAGTAGAGGGTTAGCAAAACGCAGAAAAAGTCGCTACCTATATGGTGAGGAGGTAGCATCCGCAATAAAGAGAGTGCAAAACTCTCTTGGACACCATAACAGCAGCCTTGTTCTCCTTCAGCCGTATCCAATGAAGGATGATGAGTATTACGAAAAGTTCTACGACGAAATATGGTATCCTGTTAAGCCCAAAACGCACCCCAAAGCTGCAATCACAAAAAGAAATCAGTGGATGATAGATAATGCAGATTTACTCGTGGCATTTGTCAACTTAGACCAAAAAGGCGGTGCATTAACCACTCTCAAATACGCAGAAAAGCAAGGCATGGAGATAGTAAATCTCGCCATCCGTGATGAATAAGATATCCGCAACGCTAACACACATTAGCTTTTTTGTGAGCAACTATAGTGGTTCCGCAACATCGGATTACGATGATAAAAGTCAGGTCGATCTATAGTTTCAGCCACAGTATGCAATACTGATTAGCGTGAGCAGATATAGGCATCGGTGAAATACCCGATGCCTTTTCTCGTTTTTGCAATTTACAATTGCAAAAATGCGAGAGTTGTGATATAATATACTCACCGATAAATAAGAATTTGCAGGTTAATTTTCACTCTACCAACGGTTGATTTCTCTCTACTAAACCATTGGTAGGTGTACTTTTATTGTAATATCGTTTATACTGTATGCGAAAGGAGGTCGTCTATGGATCAATTGAAGATAGGAAGATTTATTGCCGAGTGCAGAAAGCAGAAAGATTTAACGCAAATGCAACTTTCTGAAAAGCTCGGTATTACCGACAAAGCAATATCCAAGTGGGAAAGAGGCATAGCAATGCCTGATTCTTCGATTATGCTTGAGCTTTGTGATATTCTCGGCATCAGCGTAAACGAATTATTAAGTGGGGAGAAAATCAGCATGGAAAACAACAATCAAAAAAACGAACAGCTTTTACTTGAAATGGCAAAAGAATTAGAGAATAAGAACAAAACGATTTGGTCTTCTATGTGGGCAATTATGATCATAAGCATAACAGCACTAATTGCAGGTATCTTTATTGCCGCATTCTTGATACCCGAAGGAGTGTGGCAGCTTGTCACCATTCTCGGTGTTTGTGTTGTGTTTTTGATACCGTGCTTCTAT
>JAGCLY010000052.1 GCA_017646745.1 Clostridia bacterium | reverse complement strand
TTGATCTCGATTCCTGCATCCAGCATATGCAGACACATCTCGCTTCTGCACTCATAAGAGATGTCGAAGGGCTTTGCAATGTGATAGTTCTTCTGCTTGGGAACAATTACACCCTTGCCCTCAACACCACTGTTCCAGTAGGACTGCTTTGCATCGAGAGAAACGCCGATGCTGTTGCCTTGAACCTCCCAGCCAATGTCGTCGAAGAGATAAAACTCGAACTCGGGCAGGATCTTCATCTCGTCTGCCACGCCGCTTGCCTTCATGTAATCTACCGCAGCCTTGATAATGTTACGGGGATACTGGGGAAGGGGACGGTTCTTGGGATAATCAATGATCATCGCATTACCTGTCATAGACAGGGTGGGAATGTCGCAGAAGGGATCGATGAGTGCGGTGTCGGGATCGGGAATGAATACCATGTCGCTCTTCTCTACAACCGCATATCCGTAGTTAGATGCATCAAAGCCGATACCATATGTCATAACATCCTCGGAGAAGTTGTATGCAGGAATAGTTACGTGACGGTACTGACCGTTAATGTCAACCATCTTAAAATCAACCATTTTTATGCCCTTTTCTTTAATAAGAGCCAAAATGTCCTGAACGCTTTTTGCCATAAAAAAATGTCCTCTTTCTGTATATTGATGTGTTTTTTATTTATTTATATCCAATCATAGCCATTATAACATAAATAATTCCTTTTTGCAAGGGGTTAAATTTTTCTATTTTAAAAAGAAAAAATCCCACACAGATGTTCCGGATTTTGGTGGAAATGGGTGGGTGACGCAATGCGTCAATATTCCTTGCCTTGCTGCTTACAATCAAGCTTGACGCACTCTGCGGAGGGAATGCGAAACACATTCACGCAGTATGCTGCGTGAGGTAGTCAAGTCACAGTTTTCGTCAAATAAAGAAGGGACTACCTTGCGGTGTCCCTTCTTTATTTGGTGGAAACGGGTGGGCTCGAACCACTGACCCCCTGCATGTCAAGCAGGTACTCTAACCAACTGAGCTACGCTTCCTTATTATGAGATATTATATATCACCCGGGATAATTTGTCAACCGATTTGACAAATTAACTCTTTCATCATTTTTTATTGCATTTGTTTGCGTTATATGGTACAATAAAAATACATAAGGAGTGGTAATATGAATTATTCTGAGATAGATATAGAAAAAATTCCCTGTATAAACTGTGGCAAATGTCTCCCGTGCTGTCCAAAGAGGATTGGTATTCCCGGGTCATTTGCCGCGATGAATTATTTATTAGAAACGTCCGATCTGGACGGTGCAAAGCAAATTGAAAAGGAACTTGTAACCGACAAGGGATATAAAAGGGCGGGAGAATGTATTGTTTGCGGCCGATGCGAAAAGCACTGCCCAATGGGCATAAAAATCCGTGACCGACTGTTAGATATTTCAAATGTTCTGAAATAAAGGGCGTGACACATTGTTCACACCCTTTGTTTTTTTGTTAAATAGGATAGATTTCGTTTGATGTATAGGATGAGGGAGAGAAAAATAAATATAGATGAAATGGTGATAGACACCGTGGAAATAGGCGCAGTAATATTATGCCATATCAGATGCAAAATCATGGTCAGCGTTAGTGTTACTGTGGCCATCTTACCGTGCCAGCATGCTCCGAGCACAATGCCACGTCTTTTAACTATCATATAACCGCTGCTCGCCATAAAGGTCTCTTTTATAATACCTAAAAGCAGAGGAAATATCATCATAGGAAACCTTACTATTAATAATAAGGAAACAACTATCTGCGTAGCTTTATCGGCTATTGGATCAAGCACCTTTCCAAGGTTGCTTGTCATATTAAACCTTCTTGCAATTATTCCGTCAAGAATATCTGTGATGCCGGATATGATCACAATCACCCCTGCCATGGCATAATTTTCTACATCGACGTATAACCAGACTATGATAGGGATTAGACAAACCCGAAGGATAGATAATATATTTGGCAGAGTAAGTATTTTGTTTTTGTATTTGCCGGTTACTGTGTTATTCATATCATATCCTCCAATGGCAATAATTCTCCTGATGATAATAATTATCAATTTTTATTATTTTATGCATATCCCTTAGCGCATTTTAATAAAAAACTTCCTTGAATTAATATGAAGGCGACGCTATTTTAAGCGCCGCCTTTACTTTGTGCAAAATGCACAAAGCCGCCCCACCTATTTTTAATTGATATAGATAATTTTGCAATGTTTTTTAACAAATGAACGCTTTTTAAGAAAAATGCTGTTGCTTTTTATTTTTATGTGATATATAATCGTGATATATAATAAAAATATATGTTTTGAGGGTAAAGTATGGATAAATTAAAAGCAATGTGGCTTAGCTTTGCAGAAAAGCATCCGAAGGCATCACAATGGGTAAGGGAAGGCGGTCTTTTCTTTATTGTCAGCAACCTAATTACCATTTTTAAATACCTGCTGCTTACATTTCTTCCGACAGCATTTGCGTTTATGGGAGACCGTGCATTTGGCTTCCCCGGGATCGAGATAACTCTTTTTGGTATTACCTTCCCGTGGTATATAATCGGTTATGGAGCAGATCAGGGGGGCGCAGCATATTTTACCGCCTATATGATTGCAATGGTTATAGGCGAGGTTATTAACTTCTTTATTCAAAGAAAGTATGTTTTCCGTTCCAACGGCAACATCCTGTATCAGGGCATGTGGTACCTTCTTGCATTCTGTGTCGTTACTTGTGTTGTTAACTCCATTAATTGCATCTGGGTTGCGGTGGCAGGCAGCTTTGTACCTAACTGGCTTTATAATATTGGTACAACCGTTCTTAACGGCGGTGTGTCCATGGTAGTGTTCTTTATAGTTAATAAGATCGTATTTAAAAATCCGCCTGTGGTAGAGTCGATGCTTGAGTTGGAAGATGTAGGAGAGGAGTAATCCAAGTGACAGCTATTAAAATGCTTATTCGATATGCTGCCTTAGCTCTTGCATCTGTAATTCTGCTTGTGTCTTGTCAGCCGATGCCCCCATCAGGTAACGGTAATATATCGATGGGCGGCGCAGATCACAGGCTTACTGCAAATGAGTACAAGATCGCAAATTTTGCCGATGGCTCTCCTGAGGGATTTTGGGCGAGGAACGATAGGGGAAACGGACATCCGTTTAATTGTAGCTTTTCAAACAAAAATGCCTTAATAAGCGATGGTCTGCTTACTATTTCACTGACGGAAAATAATGGCTCATACGTTGGTGCAGAGTATCGTACGCATCAGAAATATTCTTATGGCTTTTATTCTGTCAGAATGAAGGCAGCTAAATGCCCCGGTGTAATATCCTCATTCTTTACTTATACGGGATTTCCCTGGGACGAAATAGATATTGAATTTTTGGGAGACGATACAACAAGGGTTCAGTTCAATTATTATACAAACGGTATAGGTCACCACGAGTACTTATATAATCTCGGCTTTGATGCTTCCGAGGCGTTTCACGAATATGCCTTTGATTGGCAGCCTGACTCTATTACCTGGTATGTAGACGGCAGATCTGTTTACAGGGCAACCAAGGATATTCCATCCGCCCCGGGTCAGATTATGGTTAATATTTGGAACGTTGCTGACAGCAACGCAGACTGGGCAGGGAAGTTTGATGATTCCGGGCTTCCTGTAAATGCACAGTATGAATGGTTTGGTTATCAAAGCGCAAAGTAGTGCTATAGATAAATAAATTTTTTACATATAGGAGGCAATTATGAAAAAAAGAATTATCGGTTTAGTGGCATTAACACTCGTTATGGTTATGGCACTAAGCAGCTGTGCTGTAATTAACAGCGTCAGAGACTTCTTTGGCAACATCTTTAATCCAAAGGTAGATCTTGCGGATGCACCTCTTAGCGGAGATATGCTTATTGATTTTGCTAACGGAGCAAATCCCGACGTGCTCTTTGAGTCTGACGGTTGGTCTAACGGTGACGTTTTCAACGTTGTATGGAAAAAGCACAACGTAATCTATGAAAACGGCATTATGAAACTCGGTATCACCGAGGAAAAGGCAACAGCTTGGCTTAATGATGTAGAGGTTGAGTTTAACTACACCGCAGGCGAGGCTCGCACACAGAATTACTATCATTACGGTGATTTTGAGGTTTCTATGAAGCCTTCTGCAAATCCCGGCACTGCAAGCACCTTCTTCACTTGCACAGGTCCTTATGACACAAAGTTTGTTCTTGACGAAAACGGTGATTACGTTCTTGATGAAAACGGTCAGCGTGTTTCCGTAGAGAATCCTCACGACGAGATCGACATTGAGTTCCTTGGCACAGATACTACTCACGTTCAGTTTAACTTCTTCGTTGACGGCGTAGGCGGAAACGAGTATATGCACGACCTTGGCTTCGATGCATCCGAGGGATTCCATACATACGGCTACCGTTGGACTCCCAGCGCTATTGTTTGGTTCGTTGACGGCGAGCCTGTTTATATGGTAACTACCGATACCAGCGTTAAGGAGGCAGGCAACGTTAGAATCGTTGAAAAGCTTCCTTCCACTCCAGGCAGAATCCTCACCAATTACTGGTGCGGTAATAAGAAAGCAGAAGGCTGGATGGGTATTTACAACGGCGCAACCAAGGATCAGGGTACAGAGTATCAGTGGATCAAGACCAGCTCTATCGGCGCACCTCTCAATCCTGAGGAAAAGCCCAGCGAGGAAATCGTAGGCATTGATTGGTCTAAGATAGAAGCTATCACTCCCGCATTCGGAACTACCGAGCTTTACACCGTTGAGACTGAGGGTACAAGCGCTAACATCACTTATACCGAGGTTGGCGGTAGCTGCTACAAGAATGTTGAGATGGATATCACAGAGGCTGCAAAGGGTAAGAATTACCTTCACCTTGTTGTTGCTAACAACGGCACAAGTGACATTCGTTTCCGTGTTAACGTTGTTGACCAGGCTCTTGTTGAGACAGGCGCAAAGAACATGTCCACCAACGATTCTGCAACTGTAAACGGTGACACCGCATGGACCGACCACGAGTGGGGCGGCTCATTCTTCGATCTTGCAGCAGGTCAGACCTACGAGATCGTAATCGTATTTAAGGGCGAGGTTGAAAAGCTTCAGCTTATGCCCGACTCCTCTAAAAATGACTCCAGCGTGAATGCAGGTAGCATAACAGTTTCCGAGATCAAGTTCACCACCGTTGGTGAGGTTGAAATTCCCGAGGAGCCTACTCCCAACTTACCTGGCACAGATCCCGTAGTTCCTCCCGTAGGCGAGGGGCTTTCCTTCAACTTCTGGGTATCCGATGGTTCTCTCTACCAGACAAGCGGTAACAATATTAAGTACAATGGCACAGGCAGCACTTACGCATGCGCCGGTGCAGATATCTCTGATGTTGCTGCAGGCAAGGATACCTTCACCGTAACTATTACCAATAACGGATCAGCGGATTCTAAGGTTCGCTTTGATATCCAAGCTACTGATACTGTTGGCAACCACAATGTTTGTAACACAGGCGCAACCGGTGGTGACGTTTGGACAAATATGGAATGGGGAGGCTCTACCGTAACCGTTCCTGCAGGTGAGACCGTAACTATCGTTATTACCTACGACGAGAATACCAACCGTGGCGCAGTTACAAATCTTGTAATCTTCCTTGACTCTGCAAGAGGTGACGGTGATACTTACAATTCCGACATTACCCTTTCCGGCATGACATTCTATGGCGAGGGGGGAGAAGATTCCGTAGATCCCCCTGCAGGAGATGAGGATCCTGTTGTTTCTCCTTCTTTGGGCCTTGCCTTTGTTTCTGATTCTTATACCCTCGATTTTGAAAACGTAGTTACCGATACTCTTAACGTTAGCTACTCCAATATCCAGGGCGGTACCTACCAGAACATCTGCTCCCAGGTACAGGATATCGCTAACGATTACAGCAAGTTCACTGTTACCATTAAGAATAACGGCGATGCAACCGTTCGTGTTCGTATCGACCTTAAGGGCACTAACACCGTTGGAAATACCGACATTTGCAACACCGAAATTATCGGTGGCGAGTGGACCGACCTTGAGTGGGGTGGCTCCTTCGTTAATGTTGCCGCAGGTGAAGAGATTACCGTTACTGTATGCTACAATACTAACCATGGCGAGGGCAAGGACTTCGGTTCTGTAATCGAGCTTCTTATCTACTTCGATACCTCTACATACCAGGATTCCAATACATATAGCGGCAATCTTACACTTTCCGCTTTCAGCTTCAGCAACTAATTATTAAAATCAAGGCGGCTGCCGTTTGACAGCCGCTTTGCAATATCCTGTTAAGGAGATTACCATGAATAAGAAAAAGAAAAGTATAGTGTTTTTGTCTGGAGGAATGGCACTTCTTCTGGCATTTACACTGGCATTGAACATTTTATCACTTAATAAATTTGACAATATCTTTGAAAAGTTCTTTGGCTCAAAGCCTGCGACCACCAGGGGCGATACCTTAGGCGCAGACGTGGAGTACTACAAGAGCGATTTCAACAGTCCATCCGAGCTTTATGCATATGAGGAAAAGAAGGTTGCAGAGATTGCAGAGGAGGGAATTACTCTTCTTGAAAACAACGGTATCCTCCCTCTTGCCAAGGGAACAACTCTGTCTATCTTTAGCCATTCTTCCGTTGATCTTGTAAGCGGCGGTTCCGGCTCCGGCTCCGGCTCCTTCGAGCTTACCTCCGATCTTAAGACCGGCCTTGAGGGCGCAGGACTTAAGGTTAATGAAACCCTGTGGAATTTCTATAAGACGGGTGAAGGCTCATCTTATAAGCGTGGAACCGGTGTAATTAATTACGGCGCAGATCTTGACTGGTCGATCAACGAGTGCCCTCTTAATAAGATCACCGCTGATTCCGGTGTTATTAACTCTCTTGAAGGTACTGTTGCAATGTTCGTTCTCTCCCGTACAGGCGGTGAGGGCGGAGACGAGGCTCGTGATATGAAGGCATTTGGCGGTGAAAGCGGTCAGCACTATCTTGAGCCCAATAAGACCGAGCTTGAAATTATTTCCTATCTTAACGAAAACTTTGACGATGTTATTATTCTCGTTAACTGTAATAACGCGATCGAGCTTGGCTGGGTAGCGGATTATGAGAATATCAGCGCTGTTATCAATTTCCCCGGTGCGGGTAGAACAGGCACATATGGTCTTGGATATATGATGACAGGCCTAGATGCCGACGGCGAGGAGATCTCTGCATCCGGTCACCTGGTAGATACCTGGGTATACGATAATTTCTCATCTCCTGCGATGCAGAATATGGGAGATTTTCGATTCAATGGAACAAATTACTATTACGTAAACTACAGCGAGGGCATTTACGTAGGCTACAGATACTATGAAACTCGTTATGAGGATGTTGTTCTCGGCACTAACAATGCCGGCGCATATGATTACGCGAGAACCGTTACCTATCCTTTCGGCTACGGCCTTTCTTATACGAGCTTTGAGTGGACAGATTTTACTATATCCGATGCTGATGATAAGGGGAATATCAATATTTCTCTTAAGGTAACTAACACCGGCGACAGAGCAGGTAAAGATGTAGTACAGATTTACGGCCAGGCGCCCTATAAGGGAGCTGTTGAAAAGTCCTCTGTAGTTCTTATCGGCTTTGCCAAGACCTCAAATCTTGCCCCGGGTGCATCTGAGGAGCTTTGCGTTACCGTTAATATGAAGGATCTTACATCTTATGATTCTAAGGCAAACGATGGTAAGGGTGGTTATATCCTTGATGCAGGAAATTACTACATTACAGCTGCAAGTAACGCTCATGAGGCACTGAACCAGATTCTTGTAGAAAAGAATAGTTATGATCCTGAGATTACTATTGATCTTAGCCGTCTTGTTCCTTCTAAGGAAGATGACAGCTCCTTCCCCGAGGCGGAAAGGATGGTTGGAGTACATGTTCAGACAGAATATGATTCCAAGAGCTATTCTACCGCAGGTGAGGGACTTGATACTATTGAAAACCAGTTTGCCGACGCTGATCTCGACGGAGCTGTTTATCTTAGCAGAAGTGATTGGAGTGTAATGGAAAACAATGGACTTCGTTATGGCAGTGCGTCTAATGATAATAGCAAGGCGGAGGTTGGCGGAAAGCAATTCCAGGCTGAGGCTACAGATATAATGAAGGCGGCCCTTAAATCCTATTATTCTCTTAATCCCGAGGAGGGTAAAGAGATGGTAGAGGTTATATTCGGTGAAAAGGGTGATGTCGATCTCATCGACCTTCGCGGTCTTGCTTATGACGATCCCCTTTGGGATGAGCTGCTTGATCAGATCGATCTCAGCGAGCTTTCTAAGCTCATTGATGAGTGTGGATACTGCTCTCCCGCTGTTGATTCTATTAACAAGCCCAAGGTTACCGACCTTGACGGACCTGCAGGATTAAATGATATTATCGCCCACGGTTCGATGCCAATCGGTGACGGACTTCAGGCTATGACTTGGCCTACTCAGTATATGCTGGCTTCTACATGGAACGTGGCTCTGGCAGAAGAGATGGGTAGGGGAATTGCGGAAGATGGTCTTTATTCGAATACTTCCGGTTGGTACGGCCCCGGTATGAACATTCATCGTACTCCCTTTGCGGGCAGAAACTTTGAGTATTACTCAGAGGATCCTTTTGTCTCCGGTGCGTTCGGTTATGCTGAGGTGAACGGCGCAGCCCAGAAGGGTATGTATGCGTTTATTAAGCACTTTGTTCTTAACGACCAGGAGACTAATCGCGATGACTACGGCATTGCTACCTTTGCTGAGGAGCAGGCTATACGTGAGATTTATCTCAAGCCATTTGAAATGACCATTCTCAATAATAACGTTGAAATAGAGTATAACGAGGCTGTTAAGGATGAAAATGGTGAAACCGTTAGCTATGTTAGAAAGACTACTACGGTTCCTGCTGCTACTGCAGTTATGACTTCCTTTAACCGTATCGGTACCACATGGGCAGGCGGTCATTACAATCTCATTACCAATGTACTTAGAGGTGAGTGGGGCTTTAATGGCTTTGTTCTTACCGACTATGAAGTAGGCGCAGGTAAGGGCTCTTATATGAACACTTTACAGAGCCTTGCTGCCGGCGGTGACGGTAAGCTTAAGACTGTTGGTATGGAGGCGCTGCTTGGATTTGACATTTCTAAGCATCCGGAATACCAGACCTACGGTCGTGACGCTGCACACCATATACTTTATACCGTAGTTAATTCTGCAGGCATGAACGGGTTTGTTCACGGCGTAGAGTATGTGCGTGGTTTTGCATACTATAAGATTATCCTTATAGTTTGGGATACTCTTGCTGTCGTTGGATTTGCATTCCTTTCCATTCTTTTGATCAGGAGAATTCGACGTCACGATGATAATAATATTTCTTCCGAGGAAAAGCCTGATTCTCAGGAATCTCCTCAGACAGAATAAGATAAAACTAAGCAAACAGACCGCCGAGGCTACACCTTGGCGGTCTGAATAATAAAATGCAGAGAAAATAATTTGTCATAAAAATCGACAATTTACATATTGACAAAGTAAGCTTCATTTGCTATAATAATATGGTCTAAAAAACAATAACCCTTCGGGATGTAGCGCAGTTGGTAGCGCGCGTGCTTTGGGAGCACGATGTCGCAGGTTCGAATCCTGTCATTCCGACCAAATAAGCAACTTGGCCCTTGTGGTTGAGTTGCTTTTTTGCTTGTGAAGGCAAAAAAGGCTTTGCGTAAAGGTTGTAATTTGCATATAATGATATTGAATTATACTTGATTTTATAAGAGCTTTTTGATATAATGTAAGGTATAACAATGCTTTCGCTTGAAAAAATTTATTCTGCGTATAATGCTCTCCACGGTGTGGTTAGAAAAACAGATGTTATTTTCGCTCCGAAGCTAAGGCCCGGGGTGGATTTGTTTTTTAAACCCGAAAATTTGCAGATAACAGGAGCATTTAAATTAAGGGGAGCGTATTATAAGATTTCTACACTGTCTGCTGATGAAAGGGCACATGGGGTTATTACCTGCTCGGCGGGTAATCATGCTCAGGGGGTCGCTTTTGCAGCGCAAAAAAATCAAATTAGAGCTATAATTTGTATACCGCAAAATGCGCCGAAAAATAAAATAGAAGCGACAAGAAGCTACGGCGCAGAGGTTTGCTTGGTTGAGGGCGTTTATGATGACGCATATTTAAGGGCGAAATCCTTGTGCGAGGATATGGGATACAGCTTTGTGCATCCGTTTGATGACAACGAGGTTATTGCAGGACAGGGAACTGTTGCGCTTGAAATAATTAATCAGCTTCCTGATGCCGATGCCATCGTTGCCCCGATTGGTGGCGGCGGCTTGATTGCCGGAGTCGCTCTTGCTGCAAAAAGTATTCTGCCACGCATTAAAATTTATGGTGTTCAATCGACCGGAGCGCCATCTATGCTTAATTCCATAAGGGAGAACAGAATAATTACGCTTCCTCATGTTTCAACTGTTGCAGATGGAATTGCAGTGAAAAAGCCGGGCAGAATCGCTTTTGATGTCTGTAGCAGACTTGTTGATGATATAGCGCTTGTTAGCGATGACGAAATTTGTGCAGCAATTTTTACCCTGCTGAAAGAATATAAGATCGTTGCAGAGGGGGCGGGAGCAGCCGCCGTAGCTGCTGTTATGTTTGATAAGTTTAACCTGGTTGGCAAAAGGGTGGTGTGCATTATTTCGGGAGGAAATATTGATTCGGATGCTCTCATTCGTGCCATCGACAGGGGAGTGGCTTATTTTGGAAAATAACTAATAGGGATATAAAAAATAAAGGAGAATATATATGAAAAAGGTTTATACCGAAAATGCGCCTGCGGCCATCGGCCCCTATTCTCAGGCTATAATACACGGTGATCTTGTATTCACATCGGGACAGATTCCTATTAATCCTGCAAGTGGAAACATAGATGCCGAGGGAATAACGGAGCAGACAGAGCAGGTTATGAAAAACCTTAATGCGGTTTTAAATGAGGCGGGAGCTTCATTTGGATCTGCGATTAAAACAACCTGTTTTCTTGCTGATATGTCTGATTTTGCTGCATTTAACGAGGTCTATGCCCGTTATTTTACAGGCAAGCCTGCACGCTCATGTGTAGCGGTAAAGACTCTTCCAAAGGGGGTTCTTGTTGAGGTAGAGGTTATTGCTGCAGTAACGAAATAAATAAAAATGGCCATCATTACGATGGCCATTTTATTTTAAGCGAAAAAAGATTTATGTTGTGCTCCTATGGGAATTTTGTTCCGCCTACAAGGTCTCGCTTGGCGAGACGCTACGCAATGTTGCGAATCCCTCGCCTTCGGCGACGGGACTCTTCCGAGGAATACCAATAAAAAAGACCATCGCAAGGATGGAAAGCTCCTGCGGGAATTTTGCTCCGCCTACAAGGTCTCGCTTGGCGAGACGCTACGCAATGTTGCGAATCCCTCGCCTTCGGCGACGGGACTCTTCCGAGGAATACCAATAAAAAAGACCATCGCAAGGATGGTCTTTTTTATTGGTGCTCCTGCGGGAACTCGAATCCCGGACCCTTTGATTAAAAGTCAAATGCTCTACCGACTGAGCTACAGGGGCATGTAAATCGTGCTTGTATATAATATCACATTCTGCTTGCTTTGTCAATAGCTTTTGGTAAAAAAGTTCAGGATATATATTTATTAAACACGATTTTAGCTTCTACCATATTGGTTTTAATTTTGGAATACCAATATAATTCAGATTGTATCTATTCATAAGGCTTTCTGCTGAAATTAACTGTTCTGTGTTTAGCAGATCCTTCGCCCTGTGGGCATCATATCCTATCGTTACAGGGGCGCCAACTATACCGGCTATTTTCCAGAACTTTTCAGCAGGGTAGAACTTGTTATATCTTACTCCCGCCAGGTTTATTTCCAGCGGAATATCAAGTTTCCGTGAGGCAAGGCAAAGTCTAGTGATCTCGCTCTCATACACCAAATCATTTCCGGTAAAGCACATAACGTCGGGATGGGCAACATAGCTAAAAACACCGGTTTTCATAGCCTCGATCACCTCGTCAACATAGATTTTTAGATACTCGCTGTTATCGGTGGGACCACCTGCGCCTATACCGTTTGGATATTCACTCAATATAAAGTGTTGGCCGAGAATTAAATACTCTGCCTCAAGCTTTCTTGCGATATCCAGCATTTCATTAAAATACTTGGGATAGTATTCCATTTCAAAGCCTATTTTAATTTCTATTTGATTCCTATACTTTTCACGCAGGATTTTCAAATCTGAAATGTAACTCTCGCCCTCGGACATAGGGATTCTGTAACGGTTTTCAAATCCGTCGGGAAAGATAAATGGTGCATGATCAGAGAAGCCGAGATGCTTGATCCCGGCTTCTATTGCACACTTTATATAATCCTCGTCATTGCCTGTGGCGTGACGGCATCTTTTTGTATGCGTATGAAAATTATAGTCCATTACTTGAGAAGAAATTTGTTAAAGCTCTTTTTGCCTCTCTTAACAAGAACACCCTCGCTGAGCTGAGCCTTGGTTATGAGAGCGCGAACGTCGGTAACCTTTTCGCCGTCAACAGAAACGCCACCCTGCTCGATAGCACGTCTACCCTCAGACTTGGAGGGAACCATCTTGCCGAGAACAAGCAGGCTATTAAGATCAATAGCGCCGTCTACAAGAGAGGATTCGTCAACCTCAACGATAGGAGCATTCTCTGCGCCGCCGGAAACGAAGAGTGAGCGAGCCATGGACTGTGCCTTTTCTGCTTCTTCTTCACCATGTACAAGCTTGGTGAGCTCGTATGCGAGAATTTCCTTTGCAGTGTTAAGCTGTGCGCCCTCCCATGTATCCATCTTGTCAATCTCCTCAACAGGAAGGAATGTGAGCATTCTTATACACTTAAGAACGTCGGCATCAGCTACGTTTCTCCAGTACTGGTAGAAGTCGTATGGAGCAGTCTTGTTAGGATCAAGCCAAACTGCGCCCGAAGCGGTCTTACCCATCTTCTTACCCTCGGAGTTGAGGAGCAGAGTAATGGTCATTGCGTGCGCATCCTTGCCAAGCTTACGTCTGATAAGCTCGGTACCGCCAAGCATATTGGACCACTGATCGTCACCGCCAAACTGCATATTACAGCCGTATTCCTTGAAGAGATGGTAGAAGTCGTAGGACTGCATAATCATGTAGTTGAATTCAAGGAAGGAAAGTCCCTTTTCCATTCTCTGCTTATAGCACTCTGCGGTAAGCATTCTGTTAAC
>JAGCLY010000051.1 GCA_017646745.1 Clostridia bacterium | reverse complement strand
GTAAGGACGGCGCAAATGGTCTTGACGGTAAGGATGGCGCAGACGGTAAGGACGGTGCAAACGGCCTTGACGGTAAGGATGGCGCAGACGGTAAGGACGGTGCAAACGGCCTTGACGGTAAGGATGGCGCAGACGGTAAGGACGGTGCAAACGGTCTTGACGGTAAGGATGGCGCAAACGGTAAGGACGGCGCAGACGGTAAGGACGGCGCAGACGGCAAGAATGGCGGAACCGGTTTTGCAATCGCTGCAATCGTTGTTTCCGTTCTCTCCGCTGTATTTGTAGGTCTTTGCACATTCAGCGATTCCTTCAAGAAGAAGGTAACTGCAATCTTCCAGAAAAAGCAAGACAAATAAAGCAGTTAACACAAAAAAATAATTATTATAATCAATCAAGGCGGTGCACCAAAATGGTGCATCGTCTTGATTTTTAATATGCGCTCGCATTGTCAAGCAAGTAGCATCTCGACTGGGTTTAGAGCTACGACAATTCGTTCAAATGCGCACGATGTCCTTTACGAGGGTATACCTTCAGATGCAGTCGCACTTACTTATCCTGAAGTTATGCCTTCGGGTACATACTAGATAATGATGATCCTTTCAATGAATCTAACGATTAAAATAACAAATGTTTAATAAATACGATCATAACTATTTAAATTTATGTTTTGGGGCGTTTTTTACAAAAAGTAGTTGAAAAAATTCTTTTATTAATGAATAATTGCTATGTATATATAAATTATAGTAAGATAAGATTATATAATATTAACCTATAGTATTTCATGAAGCTGTTTAATCGAATATTGTTTCTAAATCGATACTCAAAATTTTTAATAGCAGAATATAGTAGTAACAAAAAATAGGGCATTACACAAATCTGCGTAGCAAATTGCGTAACATCCCATGAAAAGTTGTGTAACAAGCGAAAAATAAAGCATTGAAAACTCTATGTTTTCAATGCTTTATTTGGTCTGGCGTCCATCACCTGCCTTGTAATCTTCCTGTGGAAGATAAAGGCGCTGAAGCTGAGCGGCGAGGAGGAAACGACGATTACTTCTCAAGTACTTGCTGCGGTTGGTAATGAAAGCAAAGAAAGCAACGTCCAATAAAAGATTCATAAAAAATAAGGCAGCTGCCCTGATGGGCAACTACCTTTTTTTAAGTTAGTTTGCGGGAATGTAGTTGTGGTTGTAGAAGTATGCCTTTCCTGCGTTTCCAAGGCCTGCAACTACTACGTCAAGCTCAATGTATTCGTGTGTGGTGTCAATCGAGCCGTCATTAGGAAGATCGCGGGCATTGATGATACCGCCAGACTGGAAGCCGGGATAGATAATATCACTGATGTTAGGTGTGCCTGTATCAACGTCGTGGAACTTAAAGGTTACGTAACCGATCTGTCCGCTTGCGTTTACGAAGTGGGCAATCTGTGCGTTGTTAAGCTGGTTAGCCTGATCAGTAAATGCAGCCTGAAGAATTACGGGAACTGTAAACTGACCTGCAATCTTGTAATTCTGCATATATCTTGTGGTGTTGTCATTGAAGAAGGTAAAGCTTACGCTTCCTGCATAGGTAACCTGCTGATTCTGGTTGCGGTTAACACCCGCCTTGCCGCTGTGCTCGGGAACGATGTCGTAGCCGCAGGTCTTATCCTGGCCAATAGGCTTCTCTGTAACAACGATGTTGATTGAAAGTGTGCCTGTGTAGGAAGGATCGTTAGCGATAGCAACAAGCTCCTCAAAGGTGGATACGTTGTAACCGTTGTTGATGTTGAAGGTATAGCATAGCGGTAGATTTAATTTTATCTTTCAAAACAGTTGTTCCATCGTTGTTTGGTCTTGAATTACATGAGATCTTATGATACAATAATTATAGAATTTTTGGATAGGAAAAATTACAAGAAGTATTTTAGGAATAGCAATTGTAGAAATAGACCTACAACGATTGACTATTTATCGACTGTTGATGGTGATCGGTCGAGAGTGCGCCCGAAACAGTTGAGTTTTGAGGCGATGAGTAATATTGTCATGAAAGGGTATATTATGGAAAACATTAAAGAACTTGTAAAAAACAGGCGCAGTGTGCGAACCTATGACGGCAGAGTAATTACCGCCGAGGACAAGGCAAAGTTGTGTGCTTTTATGGAGAATATTAAAAATCCGTATGGTATAAATGTCCAGTTTAAGTTTATGAATGCAGACGAGCACGGACTTAAATGCCCTGTTGTAGTCGGTACTGATTTATATATAGGCGGCAAAATAAAGCGTGCGCCGTCGGCATTCGAAGCATTCGGATATTCCTTTGAAATGCTCGTGCTGTATGCACAATCACTCGGTATTGGGACGGTATGGCTTGGTGGCACTATGAATCGTCCTGCCTATGAAGCGGCAATGGAGATTTCAGAGGACGAAATGATGCCTTGTGCAACTCCACTTGGATATACAGCAAAAAAGATGTCCTTGCGAGAGAGCATGATGCGTAAAGCGATTAAGGCGGACGAGAGATTTTCGTTTGAATCGCTGTTCTTTGACGGTTCGTTTGATGTTCCATTGACTGAAAAAACGGCGGGTGAGCTTGCCTGTCCGCTTGAAATGGTGAGATGGGCTCCATCTGCAGTTAATAAACAGCCTTGGCGCGCTGTTGTCAAAGACAACGCAGTTCACTTTTACCTAAAACGCAGCAGTGGTTTTGGTGGTCATGATACACTTGATATGCAGAAGATTGATATAGGAATTGCATTGTGCCATTTTGAACTTGCTGCACAGGAACTTGGTATGAAGCCGATCTTTGTAGAAGAGGATCCGGGGATCCCCCACGATGAGCGTACTGTGTATATCGCATCTTACCGAATGGAGTGATAAGCTTATGTCAAAATATCCGATTAAAAGAGAATTTTTCCCATTCTCGCATTTCACGCCACCAATCAGCGAGAAATTTCTCGCGATGGCTGTGCCGCATATGAAAACACCGAAATATATCTATAAGGACAAAGAACTGTGCGTCAGTCGCCACGAGGTTGAAAGCTATGACGGCGAAAAGATTGAGTGCTTCCTTATGGCGCCCAAAAGCATGGAAGAGAAAGCACCGTGCCTGATCTATATTCACGGCGGTGGTTTTGTGCTTCCGGCAGCAGGCTACCACTATAAAAACGCTATGCGATATGCTAAGGAAGTTGCTTGTAAGGTCGTGTTCGTGAACTACCGTCTTGCGCCAGGGTATCAGCACCCCGTCTTTTTTGAGGATTGTTATTCGGCCATGTGTTGGACATATGACAACGCAGACACGCTTGGAATCGATATCTCGCGTATCGGTATCGGCGGTGATAGCGCAGGCGCAACACTTGCGGTGGGAGTTTGTATGATGGCTAAGGACAGGGAACATCCCGTAAAATTCCTGTTTCAGATGTTGCCGTATCCCTATCTTGACGCGCGCGGAAACAGTGAATCGAACAAAAAATATACGGACACGCCTATGTGGAATTCTTCGCTGTCGGATCGCATCGGCCCCATGACGAAGGTTGACAAAGACGATCCGAGCTACGTGTATTATTCTCCCGTAGAGGCCGAGAGCTTTGAAGGTCTGCCGCCTGCCT
>JAGCLY010000050.1 GCA_017646745.1 Clostridia bacterium | reverse complement strand
TAAAGGTCGATGACTGCGCATGCAATACCAACGAGCAGACCGATGAGAGGAATGCCCTTAAGGATACCAATAAGCGCACCTGCGATCGCACCTACTACAAGATAAATGATGATGTTAACGATAAGCGAACCAAGTGTCTTTTTGCTATTGAATGAAAAGGGGAACAATTTCTTTAACATATCCATTTTCATAACCTCCAAAAAAATATAGTTTAATACAAACACCACAATAAGCGTTTATATATACATAATAGCACGATGTTTGTATTTAGTCAACAAAAAATACTAAAAACCTTTCAGAAACTGTTAATATTATTAAATTATTAAAAAGTATTGAATTTGTTGTGATTTTATGATATTATTTAAAATAAATAAAATATATTTTCAATACGTAATTAAATATTGACGGGGTGAAGTGCCCTTATATGGCAAGGAATGTGATTCAATGATTTCTTGGCGTTCAGATGATTACTCTTGTCTATATGGGTAAGCTCGGTGTAGGATTTTTATTCATGCCTTTTACCTTTATGAGCTTCATTCCTGTACTTGTTTTAATTAAAAAACGATGTTTTGCAACCCTCGCTTTCATTTTAGCAAAAACAATCCGGGTTGCGGTTATAGAAGGTGCGAATCGCTTTATCCTTAAGCGTGCTCTTAAAAAGTGCAGTACAGGGAGATTAAAGCATGAGGTATATAAAATCATACGCAACCTATGGCAAACTCCCAATAATGAGCAAGCCGGTTTATAAGGCAAATGCTATTATTGGCACACTTGCATTTTTGTTTTTAGAGGCGACATCAGCTCTTTACCCTCTATATTCTTGTGAGCCAGGTGCCAAGCATTGACTGATACACCCTTTTGCTCCCGTAGCAAATCCCTGCCTTATGGCACTAATGATGATTTCATTTACACTAATATTCAGTGCGATATGTATTTTCCTTGGGTTAAGACCGGAGAAAATATATGAAAGCACCGGAACATAACGATAGGAGATGGATATTATGAAGAGAATTCTGTTAGCCCTGTTGCTTATTTTCACCCTCCTTGTTTCGTCCACGTTCTTTACGGCGTGTGAGTTCTTCACGCACGATACCGGTGACGGAACAACCTCGGATGGGACTAACAACGAGCAGCCTGAGAAACCGGATGGAGAAAAGCCCGAGCAGCCGGGTGAACCTGATCAGCCCGATGAGCCTATTGAACCGGTTGAAAAACCGCACTCCCACGCTTATCAGTATTGTCTGATTACCTACGGTGATGGATTTGCTCTCGAAGGACATTGCTCAGCGGACAAGTGCGATTATCCTACGGTAATTGTTGATGAGGGTCTTATTCCCGAATACGAATATACTGAACCTACCTGCGTCAGCATTGGTAGCAGTACATGGAGCTACAAAAAGGACGGCAAGGTATACACTCTTCAGGTTGTGTTGCCCTCTGTATCAGACAATCATACATACGATGACGAGAGTTGTATATATTGCGGAGCTGACAAACCCGATAATCAACCCGACCAGCCCGAGCATGCACATTCCTGGGTAGATGCAACCTGTATCACACCCATGATATGCTCTACCTGTGGTACTACAAGCGGTAATGCACTCGGTCACTCCTGGACTGAGGCAACTTGCACAGTTGCAAAGACCTGCTCCACATGTAATACCACAAGTGGCAACGCTCTCGGTCACTCCTGGACTGAGGCAACTTGCACAGTTGCAAAGACCTGTTCCGCATGTAACACTACAAGCGGCAACGCACTCGGTCATTCCTATTCCGGTGGCAGCTGTACGGTTTGCGGAGACAAGGATCCTAGCTACGTTCCCCCATCCGGCGATCACACACATACAGACGCAAATAATGACGACAAGTGCGACAGCTGCTACGAATCTGTTGTTATTGTGGTGGATTTCTATGCGCTGAACGACCTTCACGGCAAGTTCTGTGATACAGACACTCAGCCCGGTGTCGACGAGCTTGGTACATTCCTTAAGACCAGAGAGGATTACGACGATAACGTGATCATCCTTTCCTCCGGAGATATGTGGCAGGGTGCGGCAGAGTCCAACCTTACAAACGGCCTTATACTTACCGAGTGGATGAATGCCATGGGCTTTGCTTCCATGACCATCGGTAACCACGAATATGACTGGGGCGAGGATAAGATAAGAGAAAATCTTGCGGTCGCAGATTTTCCCTTCCTTGCTATTAATATTTACGACAAATCCACCGGCAAGCTTGCCGACTACTGTACCCCCTCCGTCGTTGTTGATCTGGGTGAAATTCAAGTTGGTATCATCGGTGCGATTGGCGACGTTTATTCCTCTATTTCATCCGATATGGTATCAGGCGTTGAATTCAAAGTCGGCAGTGAGCTTACCTCGCTTGTTAAGGCAGAATCCGATAGATTAAGAGGCATGGGTGCCGATCTCATCGTTTACTCTATTCACAACGGAAGCGCAGACAACTCACTTTCAAACGGTTACGTTGACATTGTTTTTGAGGGGCACACTCATTCGAACTATGTAAAAACTGACAGCTATGGCGTTTATCATCTCCAGGGTGGTGGTGAAAACGAGGGTATTTGTCACGCAGAGATATCGGTTAACTTCGTAACCGGTAAAACCAAGGTTAACGAGGCGGAGTTTGTTGATAACTCTGTTTATTCAGGGCTTGAGGACGATCCCGAGACTGAAGCAATAGAGGACAAGTATGCAGACATAATTGATATGGCTTACACCGTTATCGGAAACATTTCTATAAAGCAGTCCAGCACTACTATTAAGAATATTGTGGCAGAGCTTTATCTTGAGGCAGGACTTGAAAGATGGGGCGATAAATACAAAATCGTACTTGGTGGCGGTTATTTAAGCACCAGATCCCCCTACGATCTTGCAGCGGGAGCGGTAACCTATTCAGACATTTTGTCGCTTCTTCCCTTTGATAATCAGCTTACACTATGCTCGATCTCCGGCAAAAACCTAAAGAGCAAGTTCATCAATACCACCAACTCAAATTACTACAACGCATACAGCGACTACTACAACACCATTAAAAACAACATATCCAACAACGAAACATATTATGTTATAGTGGACAGCTATACCGCCTTCTATGCTCCCAACAACCTTACCGTTGTTGAATATTACGATGAGGGTGTATTTGCCCGTGACCTTCTGGCAGCAGAGGTAAAGGCAGGAAGATTTGATAACGGCGGCAGCTCCGGCAGTGGCGGCAACGGCAACGGTAGTGGCTCGGGTGGAAATAATAGCGAAAATGATAACTTTACACTCACTTCAATTCCTGAAATACTTGCAATAGGAAATGCGCTCAGCAGCAATGCGCAGACATACGATTACTACTATGTAAAAGGAAAAATCGTTATTATTGAGAATACAACCTACGGAAATATGTATATTGAGGACGAAAGTGGAAACCAGCTATATATCTACGGATTGAACGATGCTAACAATAATAGATATGGCTATATGAGCAATCCTCCTAAAGTTGGAGATATCATAACCGTTTATGCTCCTATAAAAAAGTATTATAGTTATGGATCATATATTATTGAGCTTATGTCAGCAAAACTTATTGATGTAGAATAATTAGTTCTGAAAAGATTTAAAAAAAGCAGACCGAGAAATCGGTCTGCTTTTTTTGTGGCACCCGCAACGGGAATCGAACCCATAACTAACCCTTAGGAGGGGTTTATTATATCCATTTAACTATGCAGGCAGGTTATTTAATTGTTTGTTAGTTTATATTAGGTAACTAACCCTCAATGGAGGGGTTTATTATCTCCTCCGTCGCATAGGCGCAGCCTATCACCTCGTTGCCTTGGCTCTGTCTGCTTCTTGCTTTGGGAGGTATCGCTGTGCTAAAAGGATTATCAATCCTTTTAACTTGCTCACATTTAACTATGCAGGCAGGTTATTTAATTGTTTGTTAGTTTATATTAGGTAACTAACCCTCAATGGAGGGGTTTATTATCTCCTCCGTCGCATAGGCGCAGCCTATCACCTCGTTGCCTTGGCTCTGTCTGCTTC
>JAGCLY010000049.1 GCA_017646745.1 Clostridia bacterium | reverse complement strand
TCCCATCATTTAAAATGAGTAAGGTCACTTGTAGACTACGAGTTTGATAGGTCGCAGATGTAAGTGCAGTAATGTATTCAGTTGAGCGATACTAATAGACCGAGGGCTTGAACTGTTGTCTTGAACAAAACAATTCAGCAGAAACAAGTTCGCACATTTCCTTGAGCTTCGTTTCCTTATCCTTTATTCGGTTTTCTATGGGCATTTAAATATGCTAGAAATAATATGGAGTCCTGCAAACGCAGGGCTTTTTGATTTTATAGGGGTTTTATATAGATTATCCATTTGGATTTAACAAAAGCACCAATGTATCTTTCCTTGTGCAAGCACAGAGAAATCTACATTGGTGTTTTTATATTATTATCTAACTAAACAATCCAAGATTGTTTGGTTTAGTTATTACTGTGGCTTTTGGGAAGGCGAATAAGTTAGATAACGATAAATTTCCCCGCTGATGCCTTTGGGCAGAGTCTGGACCGTATTAATTTCTTGACAAATTATATTTCGTGTGTTATGATTAAATAAAAAGGGACTTAAACCAATGTTTTAATTAAATAACACATTTGATCTGTTTCGCAAATAATCTAATTTAGGAGAAGATTAATATGAAACATTATTTTTCTATTAATGATTTTCGTGAGTATCTTAACATTGGTCATGAAATAGAATTTCTTTTTGATAGTGACATGTTTTTTATTCAGCCCAATTATATAAATAACATCTCAAATCGAAATGATAATAACATAAAGTTCATTTTAATTAGATGCATAAACTGGCATGACAATGATGTGGTAACACCACTGGAACCATTAACATATGATCAGGCGAGGGCTTGGGCAGCTGCAGAACAAAATTTGCTTTGCATAAATCGTGATGCAGCACTTGCAATTGTGTCCTATTATCCATCTGCAATATGGCATCCCGCTCATAAGGGTGGAATCCCATGTGGATATCTTAATCATTTTCATCTAAATAAAGGTCATGAATACAAACACAAAAATCACATTTGGTATTATGGAGAGTGATATATGTATAATAAAGTAATTTATTTTAATAATGATGATCAGCGCAAAGATTATTGCGCAGGCCAAGTATACTATGATTTCTTGGATTATGCATTTGAAAAAACTGATTATTTTATGCTTGTTTATATAAATTATTATAGTGAGGGATATACAAAGAGGCAGAAAAATATAAAAAATGCTCTAAATAAATATAAAGTCAAAAGCAGGAGCAATCCTAGTTGGCCGGGTACTTTACAAATGGAGTGCCGTAACACAACATATAAAATTGTTTTTTATAAAAATTGCGAAGAGGCAAAGGCGATATTGAAAGAAGTGGATTGTTTGAGCGATTGGTCTGGTGGAAATCCGGAAGATCTTGCATTTTTTAAAGGAAATCAGTGTTGGTTTTATTCTGTAGGGCATGAAATGATAGCAGCTATTATACATGCGGATGAAAATGATATTGAGTTTTTAGAGGGAAAAGGCCTTGCTAAGCGAGAAAATGCATTTATACCCGACGATAATTATTTTGATGCATATAACGAAGTAATCGAATCTTAATTAGAGATTATCTCGCCACCATGGGTAACACCGTGGTGGCGAGTATAAAGCCTTTCGAACTCCGAGTGGGGAGACCTACTGACAAGTTTTGATGGCACCGCAATTACATATGATGCAATAGGCAATCCCTTATCGTACTATAATGGAAGCGCTTACAATTTCACATGGACCGGCAGACAGCTTACAACAGCGGTCAAAGGCACTAAAACTATGTCTTTCCCTCCGATGTAGCATTCCGCAATCAGCGCATAGCGAATAATAAACCTTAACGTATTTTTTTAAAAAGCAATTATAAACAAAATCGACCACCACGGGTAACACCGTGGTGGTGAGGACAAGCTTCTTGTTTATTTCCACCAATACGAAGATTCACTCATGTGAAAGAGCTGCAAAGCTATTTTGGAGTGCAAAAAACGCTAATAGTTATAAACCAAATTCTGTTGGTGGGCAATCGGTGAAAATATACTTGGACCGATTGTTATACCATTTTATTTGATATTTGGATATTAAATGAGGTAATCATGAATAACTTGTTAAAACGTTTTTGGGAATGGATTTCAATTTCATATGAAGAATATGCAATTGACGGAATATCGCAGTCGAGTGACAATTGTGAAGATGATTTTCCGCTATTTTCAGAGTTGTTGGCATATGCTGAATCGATTGTGAAAAATGAACACATTGATAACGAGCAGATTGATGATTTACTTACTATCATGGCTTTAGATAATGAAACAGAGTATGTTTTAGATTTGATAGAAAGTGATAGCTCGGAAAAACAGATTCATCATATCCTAATATGCGGAATCGCACATCCTTTATATGAAGCAAGATGGCAACTGGCTGAATTAATTTATAGAAGGAAACCCGACAATTATCTTTCTCTTCTTCAGACATTGTCAAATGATGCTCATCCATATGTTCAAAAACGTGCAATTAATTGTATTAACAGAATAATGATTGGCGACTGAAGTAATAGTACAGAAAAAAAGGATTATGAAAAAAGTTATTGTAATAGGTTGCCCGGGAGCGGGGAAGACCACATTTGCGGAAAAGCTAAATAAAAAGACGGGGTTACCGCTATATCATCTTGATGCTATATGGCACAGGCCGGACAGAACGCATATTTCAAGAGATGATTTTGATGATCGGCTGCGTGAGATTTTTGCCGAGGACAAGTGGATAATCGATGGAAATTATGCCGCAACTGTTGAGCATAGAATTATAAACTGTGATACGATGTTTCTTTTTGATCTTCCTACGGAAGTATGCTTGCAAGGTGCTATCGAGAGACTTGGCAAGGTCAGGTGTGACATGCCTTGGATTGATAATGAATTGGATAAAGAGTTTAAAAAGAGCATTGAAAAGTTTTCAGAGTACATACTGCCATATATTTATGAGTTAATCGAAAAGCACAGCGATGGAAAGAAGGTTATCATTTTTAAGTCCAGAGAGGAAGCAGACAATTATTTAAATAAACTATAATATTTTTTCCTTTGCTTTTTTATAATATGTCTTCAAAATAAAAACCCGACGCTTATGGCGTCGGGTTTAACTTTTATATAAGGGGATTACGAAGCAATCTCAAGGAGAATCCAAAGAATAAGAAATGCGGCGGCTATAATACCGAGGGTGGCGAGCATAGGAAGGAACATGGTTTTTACCGTGTTCCAATAGGTCTTAGCCCAATCCTTCGGTCCGTGACCGGGGCGAAATTTGGTAAATGCATATGGGTCACCCTTGTAGCTGGGCTCGCCGGAGGTGGGGGTGGAGTTTTTCTTCTCACCCTCGCCCTCAGCGCCTTTACCGAAAAGGCCTGACATATCGGCTATGGTTCTGCCATCTTCGTAATAGACGACCTTTTTCTTTTTCTTCTTGTTCTCGCTCATTGGAATGCTCCTTGAATTTTACTTTTCTGCCTCTTTGTCGAGAAGATGGCATGCCGCAAAGTGTCCCGGCTCATATTCACGGTATGTGGGAGCTACGTACTTACACTTGTCAGTTGCATGGGGGCATCTGGTGTGGAAGCGACAACCCGAGGGGGGATTTGCGGGGGAGGGAATATCACCGTTCAGCACTATTCTGTTCATCTTAACGTCGGGGTTAGGATTAGGAATAGCGGAGAACAGCGCCTTTGTATAGGGGTGAATGGGATTGGAGAAGATGTCCTCTTTGTTACCAAACTCCACCATAGAACCGAGATACATAACACCGATCTTGTCGGAAATGAACTTAACGACAGAGAGATCGTGAGAAATGAATATGTAGGTAAGGTTCATGGATTTCTGCAGTTCCTTAAGCAGGTTGATGATCTGTGCCTGAATAGATACGTCCAGCGCCGAAACAGGCTCGTCACAGATAACCAGCTTGGGATTTACAGACAGCGCTCTCGCAATACAGATTCTCTGACGCTGTCCGCCGGAGAACTCGTGGGGATAACGCTCAAAGTAGTAGTCACGCAGACCGCACTTATCCATCAGGTTAAGAACATAGTCCTTAACTTCATTCTTAGGTACGATGTTGTGTACCATAACAGGCTCAGAGAGAATATCTCCTACCGTGCTTCTGGGGGGAAGGGATGAATAGGGGTCCTGGAAGATGATCTGCATCTTGGTGCGGTTCTTACGCATCTTCTTGGTGTTAAAGTCTGTAACATCCTCGCCGTCAAAGATGATTCTGCCGCCAGTGGGCTGATGAAGCTTAAGAATAGCTCTGCCGAGGGTGGTTTTGCCACAACCCGACTCACCAACGATACCGAGGGTTTCACCTGCTTTAAGCTTGAAGGAAACGTCGTCAACCGCAACAAGCTCGCGCTGTACCTTGCCGAGCAGAGATTTCTGCAGGGGGAAGGTCTTGCGCATGTGCCTTACCTCAAGAATGCACTCGGGGTCATAGGGCTCTTTAAAGTCGTTTTCGCGTTTTTCGGCAAATTCTGCCTTGTTTTTTGCATCCTCTTCGAGAAAAGCTCTTACCTTAGGGTCAAGGTTCTCTACAGCCTCTGCCACATTTTTCTTCTTGTTAGCCATTGGTTTCCTCCTCTCCATACAGGTGACATGCCACGTAGTGAGTGGGGCTGACCTGTATCATTCCGGGATAATCGCCCGAGCAAGCGCCAATGCACTTTGAGCATCTCTCCTTAAAGAAGCAATGCTTGGGCATATTAACGGGGTTGGGAACGTTGCCGGGGATGTTAAAGAGTGTATCGCTGTCCGAGTCCATGGTGGGCTTGGATTTCTGCAGACCGATGGTGTAGGGGTGCAGGGGATTATGGAAGATCTCCTGTACGGTTCCTCTTTCAATAATTCTACCAGCATACATTACAACAACGTAGTCAGCCATCTCTGCAATAATACCAAGGTCGTGGGTAATAAGCATAATAGAGCCGTCGATACGCTGCTTAAGATCACGAAGCAGGTCGAGGATCTGCGCCTGAATAGTAACGTCAAGAGCTGTGGTAGGCTCGTCTGCAATAATAAGTCTGGGGTCGCAGGCCAGAGCCATAGAGATCATAACTCTCTGTCTCATACCACCGGAAAGCTCGTGGGGATAGGAGTTGTAAACACGCTCGGGGGCGGCGATACCAACCAGCTCAAGCATTTCAAGCGATCTCGCCTTAGCCATCTCCTTGGTTGCGCCGGGGGTGTGAATGAATACTACCTCATCAAGCTGATTACCGATAGTAAATACGGGGTTAAGCGAGGTCATGGGCTCCTGGAAGATCATAGAGATCTGACGACCGCGGAGACGGTGAATCTCGCTCATGGGCATTTCTGCAATATCGTATACTCTTTCCTCGGTAGCAAAGAGCAGTGCGCCCGATTCGTTTGTAGCCTGAACGGGAACTCTTTTGGGAGTGCCGTCCTTTTTAAGGATAACGTTACCGTCCTTGTCAACAGCATCCTCGAAGAGGATCTTGCCGTTAGGCTTTTTCTTGTAGATAGGAATAGGATTTCCGTGCTCGTCGGTTTTATAGTCAACCGCCTTGAAACGGATAGATCCGGAGTAGATCTGACCGGTGGGTCCCTGCAGCAGTCGCATAATAGACATGCTTGTTACCGACTTGCCGCAGCCGGACTCACCTACGATACCAACGGTAGAGCCCTTGGGAATATTAAAGGATACGCCGTTTACCGCCTTAACGATACCTTGATCGGTAAAGAAGTAGGTGTGCAGATCCTCAATCTCAAGGATGTTGGCATCATCGTCCATAGAGGTGATGAATTCACTTTCATCAGCCTTTCTGTACTTTTTCTTTTCAAGATCCTTCATGATCTTGGCGTTCGCTTTAGCAATCTCCTTAATTTCCTTGCTCGTGAGGTAATGCTTGTCAGAGCTTGCTTTGTTTTCTGTTTTCTTATTAAAGATGCTCATATATTACCTCCTCATCTTGGGGTCAAGGGCGTCACGGAGACCGTCGCCGATGAAGTTGAAGCCAAGCACCGCAATGATGATGCAGATGCCGGGCGGGCCCCATACGTTAAAATAGTTAGCAAGAATGTCGGGATCCTTTGCCGCGTTGATCATAGTACCCCACGCAGCATACTGCTCGGGAGCACCGAGACCAAGGTAGGAAAGAGATGCCTCGTAAAGAATCATACTACCAAGGCTGAGAGTCATGGAAACTATCAGCTGAGGCATTACGTTGGGCACAAGATGCTTAAAGATCTTTCTGCTTGTAGAGTAACCCATAGCCTCTGCCGCAACCATGTACTCCTGCTCTCTGAGAGAGAGGATCTGACCACGAACAAGGCGGGCTGTACCGGACCAGGAGATCAGGGTAAGGAAGCCCATGAGCCAGTAGATCTTGTACTGATAATCGAATATTCCTATGCCTCCCTCACGCAGACCGTCGATAATCGTGCCGACGATAAGCAGGATGGGGAAGCCGGGCAGACACATAAGAATATCGCATATTCTCATGATGATGTTGTCAACGGCGCCGCCGAAATATCCGGCGATGCCACCGAAGATAATGCCGAGGAAGGTTACGATAAATACCGCCATAAAGCTGATACCGAGTGAGATCTTTCCGCCGTTCATCAGTCGGGCAAGAACGTCCTTACCGGTCTTGTCAGTACCGAGGGGATGAGTCTTAGAGGGCTTGGAAAGCATGTTGTCGGTAAGCTGTGTTTCTACGATCTGAACATAGGTGTGCTCATTACCGTATTCGTCGGTGTATGTAACAACCTTTTCGGTTACATCTATTTTACCGGTTTTATCAATCTCGGTAGGAGATACTGTATAGAAGAGAGGTCCCACCCAGCAGAACAGGAAGAGCGAAACTACCATTATAAGACCGATAATACTCAGCTTGGAACGGAAGAATCGTCTTATAACCATCTGCATGGGGGACATAAGCTTGAGAGTCTGCTCGTGTGTAACGGTTTCCTCTGTGGTGGTAGTGGATTCTACGATATTCTCTTCGGAAATATTCATCTTTTCGTTTTCCATACTCTACCTCCTTTAACCAAGCTTTACTCTGGGGTCTACCACAGCGTACATAAGGTCGGCGAGAAGAACGCCGATAACGCTGAGCAGCGCCAGGAACATGTTGTATCCCATTATGAAGGGGATATCTGCAACCAGCATCGCATCGAACGCCACGTTACCGATACCGGGCAGACCGAATACCTGCTCGGTAATGATCGCACCCGAGAACAGGCCGGGCAGAAGACCCGCCAGAGATGTAACGAGGGGAATCATAGTGTTTCTGAATGCGTGCTTGTAAATAACAACCTTCTCCTTAAGACCCTTTGCTCTTGCGGTACGGATATAGTCGGAGTTAAGAACCTCCAGCATATTCGTACGGGTCATTCTCATACGTCCGCCGATGCTAAGAATAACAACGGTAAGGATGGGAATGAACAAATGCCACATCTGGTCCATCAGCAGGGCAAAGCCCGACAGATCCTTGGATGCGTCAATAAGACCCGACGCAGGGAACCATTCAAGCTGAATAGCAAAGATGTTTTTAAGCATCTGGCCGAAGAAGAACGAGGGAAGGGAAATACCGATCATTACGAGAACGGTAACAACGTAATCGCGTATAGAATACTGATGCGTTGCGGCTGTTACACCGAGAGGGATTGCGATAAGAAATTCAAATATTGTTGCGATAGCTGCAACTGCAAAGGAAACACCCATATGCTCCTTGATAACCTCGATTACGGGGATACCGTACTTAAAGCTGTTTCCGAAATCAAGCTTGAGAAGCTTGACAAGCCAGGAGAGATAACCCTCAAAAATGTTGGTATCCAGTCCGTACTGCTTAAGCATTGCGTCGATAAGCTCCTGAGATGTTTCTGCACCGGTGGTTGTAATAGAAGAAAGCTTCTGTGTTACGAAGTCAACGGGCATGCATCTGATAAGAACGTAAATTATCAGAGAAACACCGAGCAGTATAAGTATCGACTGCGCAAGTCTTTTAATTATATACTTTAACATAATGTCCTCCGATCAATTATTTTTTATAAAGTCTTACATAGTCTTCGTAATCCTCTTCGTCAATCTGATCCTCGGGAATTACGTAAGGAAGCTTCTTCTTGAAGAGTGCCTTGCGCTTCTTCTCGGGGAGAACGAAGTAAGTTACTACTGCAGATACGGCGATAACAGCGAGCGCACCGATTGCAATGGTGCCGCCGATACCGTTGTTATTGCCTGCTACACCACCGGACACACCCTCGTTAAACTTGACCTCCCAGATTCTGTCGAGGGGAGAGGAGTAGGGGTTAATGTCCTGGGGGAAGGAGCTTGCGTCCAGAATTCTGCCATTATAAGCATAGAGCTGCTGTCTCTGGTAAACGGGAAGCTCTACCGCAAGGTCAAGCACGTAGCCCATAGCCTCCTCGTAGAGAGCGGTACGGATCTCACGGTCATCGGTCTCACGGGCGTCGTCAATGATCTCACTGAGCTTGTCAAGAATACCCTGCTCAATTCTGTAGCTGTCGCTGGAGAGAATAGCATTGTAGCCCCACGCCTTAACGCTGGATGCATTAGAGTTCTTATGATATACCTGATACATATCAGGGTCAACTGTTGTACCCCACGCAGCCGCCCATACTGCAAGCGATCCTGTAGAAAGCTTGGTAAGTGCCTGAGAGTCCGCTACTACCTCAACGTCCCATCCACATTCGTTAAGCAGCTTAGCCGCTGTCTGGAATACCTGATAGGTGGGGTGGTCGGTAAGGTTAGAGCCTGCGATAGTAAAGGTAACCTTAAGATCCTGGTCGGTGTATCCCATGGTATGCTCCTTAGCACGTGCCATATAGGCCATGATGTTGCTCTTAGCATCCTCTTCGGAGAAGTTTATGTAGGGATAAACGTGACTGTTGTTGGTTTCGTTCTTTCCGTTTTCATCCTTAGGATATGCCCAGCTTACTGTGGACATAGGCCAGAATATCTGCTCTGCTGTACCTGCCTCGTAGTACTGAAGCGCAAGGCTGGTATCCATTGCCGACATAATAGCCTGACGGAGATAGATGTTGGGAATATATGCTGCGCTGATACCGATATAACCGTAACCCAGCTGACTTACAGAGATCTTATTGTATCCCTTTGACTCAAGAGAGTTAAGGATCTTCATATTATCCTTGGTAAGCTGAGGAGTTACGTAATGTACGGTTCCGGACTGAAGCATTGTCAGCGCATCGGTAGCGGGAACTATCTGATAACGCACCTTATTGATGTTTACGTGATAGTCTATTGTAGAGTCAGCGGGCAGGCTTGCCTCCATGCTCTCCTCAAAGTAGGGATTAGACTTGAAGTAAACTACGTTGTTGCTGAAGAAGTCGGTGCCTGTAACCTCATCCTCACTTGCGCTGTTGGTCGCCATGTATGCGCCTGCGCCCATAGGAACTGTTACGTTGCGCTGAGACTGAATAATATCTGTCATAAAGTCAAAGCTTGCGTATTCAACACCAAACTTGTTGTTTGCAATATCAACCTCACAGCCGGAGCCCTCTGCATAGTAGTGCTGGGGAGCAACCGCAAAGGAGAAGTTCCATACCGCCTTGGGGTCAATACCGTTTATCTTGATCTGAAGCACGTCGTACTCATCGTCGTTAAGAGGAGTTCCGTCAGGCTTGTGATCGTGAGCTACGGTGTAGGTGTTCTCACCAATAGTAATGCTATCAA
This sequence comes from Clostridia bacterium, assembly GCA_017646745.1. GTDB lineage: Bacteria > Bacillota > Clostridia > Oscillospirales > CAG-272 > UBA1740. The sequence continues at coordinate 11,888 of JAGCLY010000049.1, read as the reverse complement.
CATTCTCGTAGCCTTCGGTGTGACCGAGAGATACGATGCCCGAGATGTTGGGGTAGAGAAGCTCACCGTTATTCATATTTTCCTTCAGAATTACTTCCTTAGCCTTTGCCATATAGAGATTCTGAAGCTCCTGTGCGTTTGCCCACGCAGTGAGAATGTAGTGAAGCTCGCTGTTTATCTTGGAGTCGTAAACGTACTTGATAGCATCCTCCTTGGTCTGGATGTTGGAGGGATAGTCACGCTCAACCTTTTTGATAACAGATTTATCTGCGTTTGCCTTTCCGTCCTTTTCACCAAACTCAACTTTTACATATCCCTCCATATACATGAAGGAGAGGATATCGTCGTCAAATCCGTTGGACTTGTAGGGCTCATCGGTATATGCTTCCTTTGCCGCCTCAAAGTCTCTCTCAAGCTCCTTTTTGAAGAGCTCAAGGGTCTTGTCATAGTCGGCAAGAAGCTGATCGGTGGTAACCGAGCTCTGATCGTTAGAGATTGCGCTCTTGTATCCTGCGCTGAGTGTCCAGGATGCGATCTTTGCTCTCATCTCATCCTCGGTGGTCTCAAAGCTACCGGAGGGGAGCTGGAAGGTCCTGAATACGTTAATAAGCTCGGTTATACGGCTGGCTGCTCTTGTTCTCGCCAGGTTTGTAAGCTGCTCGTCGGCATTTGTACCGCCGGAGAGGTTCTGCTGTATTCTGTACTGTGACAGACCCTGGATATCGGTGGAGTACATTGTGGATGAGCCTGTGTAAACAGGGTCAAGATAAACGTACATGTTGAAGAGAACGTCCTCAATGGTAAGAGGATGACCGTCCGAGAACTTAATGCCGTTTTTGATAACGAAGGTGTAGGTTGTTACACCCTTTTTCTCATCGGGGTTCTCGCTTACCTCATTCATATCATAGGAGGCCTCGTAGTCGAGAACCACGACAGAGTAATCCGGACCGAAGGCGACTTGTGCGTCGCCATTCTCGTCGGTGTCGGATGTAAGCATACCAATCTGAGTCATAGAAACTATGGTTCCGTCGGATGCGCTGGTGGAGAAGAAGGGATTGAACAGACCGTCGAGTGTGTCGGTCATAATAACAAATGCCTGCTCACCACTGCTACCACAGCCAGAAAGTACAGATGTGATACCAAGTATAATGCTTATACAAAGCACCATGGAAATTATTCTCTTTTTCATTTCTTCTGTTTCCTCTCTTTCTGTGATTTAGTTAGATGCCTTGACAATCAGTACAGCACTGCCGTCTATCTGAATGTCAAAGGTGTTATTACCGGGATTAGCCTTTTCTACAGAAATCTCAGCGGTTATACCGTCAATTTTTCCGTCGGCGGTTACAAGTCCGATAGCGTAATCGCTGTTACCTGCAAGGGTAGAGCAGCTGTCGCCAATAAGGATCTTACCGCTCAGGCTAACGTTCTTGAACTCAGCGCCCTTGTCAACCACGCCGGCGAGAAGACCGAACTTGGAATCGGGGGCAACCATCATAAGGTCGATGGTATGTGTAATGTTAGTAAATGAAATGTTCTCTATAGCCGCATTGCTGCCAAGAGAGCCGAACAGACCGTTGTTAAGTCTATTCTTAGATGTACTGCTGAAGGAAATGCCGGAGATGGTACGAGCCTGATCGTTACCAAAATCGTCCTTACCCATGATCTTGCCATTGAATGCAAAGTCGGTGAACTCGAAGGGCCACTCAAGACCGGTGAAATCAAGATCGGCGCGGATCTCGTAATAACCGTCGCTGGTTGCATTCTTGATAAGATCGTTTTCAGTGTAGATTCTGTATCTGTCGCCCTCCTGCCATTCGGTATAGAGTTTGATTACAGGCTGCTTAAGAGTTGCAGTGCTCTCGTCCCACTCACCGGTAATATACTTTTTGCTTCCATCCTCGCTGAGAGTACCTTCAACTCTGGTCATGCTATCGAGATAGTATACCTTGTCAAGGGTGTATCCCTTACGTGAGGGGAAGTTGTCCATGTTGAGTGTAACATCGCCATCATGCCATTCGGGAATGGTGAGGTTGATAGCCGATGCGGTGGAGATAAGCACGGTTTCGCCGCTGTCGTTCTTAGCATAGATCTCGTACTGATAGTAGGGAACCCAGGCTGCATAAAGGGTGAGAGCAGCCTCCTCTGCGGTATACTCCTTGTTGGGATCAAGATCAACTGTGTCGGTATCAAAGTTCCACTTGCCCGAGTAGGTGTAGCCCTCATCGGGATTGTCGGGATTGATAAGTGTTCTCTCTCTGTACCAGCCTGCAAGGAAGTATCCTGCCTTGGTAAGAGTTACAGCGTTGTCCTTACCTCTGCCGGGATCCTCGGGTGCAAGTAGCTTAAGACCTCCCTCGCCGATCTTGGTGGGATCGTAAAGGTCGATGATAGAGGAGTTACTACCCTTGAACGAGCCGCCGTTGGGGTCGAATGCAACGCTAACGGTATAGCCCTGATCGTCGTAGCCTGAGAGGTAGCTTTCGTTGCTCTTGATAACAGCAATTACAATACCTGTAATAATAAGCGCACCGACAACTGCAAGAGCGATAATCAGGGGAAGGTTAACCTTTTTGCCCTCGTTTCTATGCTTTTCGATAAGCTTATCAATGTTAGGAGCCTTGTTTATGGGCTTCTTGGGTGTCTTAGGTGCGGGGGTGGGGCGAGCTTCTGCAACGTATCTTGCGATCTCAGCCTTGCGTGCCGCCTCTGCCTCGGGATCAAGCTCTGCGGGCTTGCCCTCGTTCTCCTTCTTCGCCAGCAGGCCGGGATTTTTCTTCAGCACTCTGATGAAGATGATGAGAACTACTACGAATGCGATAACCACAAGTACAAATACAACGCACATAATGATAAGAAGAATATCCTTAAGACTAAGCTTACCGCCGTCTACAGGGGGCTCCTCCTGATCCTGGTTGTTAAGAAGGAACTCCAGGTCTGCAATGCGCTTCTCTGCATTAGTAAGAATGGAGAGAACATCGCTGGGAACGAGAGCGCGCTGCTCGTCGCTGAGGATCTTGTTGTACGCTGCTCTTGCCGCCTCAACAAGGGGCTTGTGATCAAGAGAGATCTCCTTGGTATTGGTGGGAAGCTTCTTGATAGCCTCAATTGCTGCGAGAGTGATATCATCTGCGGCAGCTGCACCGTCAATGGTAAGATTGAAGTAATTACCAAGGATGAAGGAATCGTAGTGCTTACCGTTGGTGGGACGGATCATGGTGATCTTATCCTCTACACGGCCAACGTAGTCGATGAAGTTAGCGCCGTAGAAGAAGTTGCTGGGTACGGATGTAACGTTCCACATGAAGTAGGGAATGATACCCAGACCGTCAAACTTAACGGGGTTGTTATAATAATCCTGGAATTCATATTCGCCGATAGCAGGAATACTTTCCATAGATTCATAGTAAGCGGAATCATATTCCTCCTCAAGGATAGGAGCCTCATAGCTGGAGAAGGATACGAAGATAAGCTTGTCACAGCCGTAGAACGCCTTGTGACCGATTGCCTTAACGGTGTAGGGAAGCACAACGTAGCGTACGTCCTGACCTGCAAAGGCCATTGCGCTGATTCTTACTGTGTCATCGGCAACAAGCGCTGTTGCTTCACCCATCCAGCAGATAAGCTCAAGGCCGTTGGGAACAACTCTGTATACAGAGCCGTCAATTACCTTGATTGTATCGCTGATATCAAAGGTGTAAATAACAGTTTCGTAATCCTTACCAAGGAAGCTTTCCTTAACGGTAGAGGAGAAGGGAGCAACAATGCAGTTAGCGAAGGGGTTGTCACCCATGTCAGAAAGAGCATTGCCAAGCTTTACGGTAAACTCGGTAGCATCATCCTTGTAGAATGCAAATGTACCGATATATTTAGCGGCAGAAAGGTCTGCGTCGGTAATTTTTGTACCTGCAAACGCATAGTCGCCAACGTAGGTTGCGTTTTCCTCACCGCTAATCTCAGCGAGGTTGTCGCAGTAGGAGAAGGCACCCTCGCCGATAATAACCTCTGCGTCACCAAGGGTGAGAGCGGTCATCTCTGCGTTGTAGCAGAATGCATATTCGCCGATTTTGATTGCGCTGGAAAGATCTGCGCCGGTAAGAGCACACTCTGCAAATGCGGACTCGCCAATGGTGCTTACCTTACCAAGGTTGATGCTGCTAAGGTTGTCACAGTACTGGAATGCCGCTGCGGGAATATGTGTAATGCCGTCACCGAGAACTACGGTAGTAAGGCTCTTACAGAGAGAGAATGCGCTATTGCCGATCTTCTCTGCCGAGCTGAGGTCAACAGAGCTGAGCTTTGCTGCATAGTAGCAGTAGGTATACTCGCCCTTCTCGTTGATGTCAACCTGAGAGTAGCTGTCGTCGGAGTAGGTGTAATGAACGTCTCCGGAGAAGGCGGAATCGCCGATCTCTCTTACCTTACTGAGGTCGATGGACTCAAGGGAGGGACAGTTGTAGAATGCCATTCTGCCAATCTTTGCATCACTTCCGAGGCTAACAGACTTAAGGTTAGATGCACCGTAGAATGCGCCGTCCTTAAGAGTAACGTTGTTACCTATGGTAAGCTGGGTAATAGAGCCATCAAGCACCACCTTGAATACAGGGAAGTCCTTAAGCTCCTGCTTGCCCGTGCTTGCGTTATAAACGTAACGCTTTACAGTAGTACCCTCTGCGTGGTACTCGTCGTTGTAGAATGCAAATTCTCCAACAGTAACATTGTTGCCGATAGTTACGGTCTTAAGGTTTGTGCAGTTGGCAAATGCGCCAGCGGGCACGGTAAGGCCGTCACCGATACTGATGCTTTCAACCATGCTTCTTGAGAATGCGTATTCTCCGATCTTTACATCGCCTCTGATTTCGACGTTGCTGATACCGGTATTTTCAAACGCATAGGAGCCAATGGAGGTAAGGTTGGAGAAGAAGTTAATAGAGCTAAGGTTCTCACACTCGGAGAATGCATAATCTCCAACGCTTGTAATAGTGGGGATGTCAACCGATGCAAGATAAACGTTTCCGGAGAATGCTCCTGCACCAATAGACTTGATGTTGCTGTCATGGAGTGTAAACTGTACGACAGTGGGAGCAACGAGAAGAACAGCGGTTCCTTCCTTGTTAGTGAGATACTCGCCGTTTCTGTGGGAAACATAGGTGCTGTTGCCCTCTGCAACGGTAAAGCCGTTTACAGCTGTATTTCTGAATGCGTATTCGCCGATTACGGATACGTCCTTGCCAAGGGTAACGCTCTTAAGAGAGGTACACTCGTTAAACGCACCGGTAGAAATAACTGCGGCGTTAATGTTTATGCTCTCAAGGCTTGTGCAGTTTGAGAATGCATACTGACCGAGCTTGATCTTTTCCGCATCGATAGTAACCGACTTAAGCTTTTCGTTCTTACCAAAGGCGTATGCGCCGATGGACTGAAGCGAGGTGGAGAACTTAACCGATGTAATAGCGGGGTTCTCAGAGAATGCATAATCTGCGATAGCAACTGCGTTGGTAAAGTTAACGGCACCGTTGATAGCACAGCCCTGGAATGCGCTCTGGTTGATAAACTTAACGTTTTCAATACCCTTTACAGACTTAAGCTTGATACAGCCGTAGAATGCACCGTAATCAATGGTCTCAAGGGTGGAGGGGAGAATTACCTCCTCAAGCGCAGTCATGTTTGCAAATGCATATGCGCCGATTCTGGTAATACCCTCGGGAATGGTTACCTTCTTAATGGTCGAGTCACCGATATACCACATCTTCATGGATTCGGGTGCCTCGGGGTCATACTCGCTTTCATCCTTAGCCACGTAGTCGAAGTTGGAGAATGCGAACTGGCCGATCTCGGTAACTGCGAGAGTGGAGGGGAATATTACGTGATACGAGCTGTCACCTGAGCCATAGTAATGGCTGAGCGAGGGACCGGAGGTAACGAAGGGCTCCTTAACGTTAATAGAAATCGTTGCGGAGAACACCGTGGTCTTGCCATCCATCATAACCTGTGCGGTGATAGATGCCATACCCTCACTGACTGCTGTAATCGTACCGTTCTGATCCACGGTTACAATATCCTCGTTACCAGAGGAGAAGGCAACTGTGGTGTTGGGGAAGTATGCCTTAAGATCGTATCTGATGGTTACAGACTCCGAGGGGAACATAGAAAGTCCGTAGTTGGAGGTGGAGCCGAACTTCATCTCGCTGCCGGTGGTGCCGATATCTCTGTCGTCATTATTCAGCATGTAGAATGCCTTGTTTACATAATAACCGCTGAGAGTAAAGCTGTCTGCAACCGGCTTGTCAAACTTCTTATATCCGGGATCGTAAATGGGGTTGCCGTTTTCATCCTTGCCGATCTGGCCGAGAACGGTTACCTTAATATAGGCATATTTGCCGTCCGGCATTTTCGCTCTGACAACAGCACCGCCTCGCTCCACGGCAACTATCTTGTTTCCGACAACGTTGATAACGTTACCGTTGCCGTCGGATGCCTGGTTACTGTAAATCTCGTAGGTGATAAGCTCGCCCCATTCGGTAGCGGGGTAAACCACGGGAGTGATGCTGTAAACCTCGTTGGGGCTGAGTGTAATGCCGATTTCAGTGGTTACACCGCCGTCCTCGCCTGTGAAGCCGAAGGCCTCAAAATCGTTGGGGAGCTCGATCTCGTATGTAGCCGAGTTCATTGCATAGTCGTAGCATGCAATGGTGAAGGAGGTGTTCTTGTTATATGTACCCTTGCTGATCTCGTCAATGTAATCGGTAAGCTCAAACTCAACGTATGAGGTAGAGTTGAACTCAGAGTAAATGGGAGTAGCGTACTTGTCAAAGGAATAGAACATGGGGCTTCCGGTGCTGTCTGTTCCAACGTAGCCTGCCTGCAGAGCCATAGAGTAGTGGTTATCATAGATAGCCATCTTGGCATACAGACGGTTGGTCTTGGTGGAACGGTCATACTCGGAATAGAACTCACAGTCGGTAAGCACGGGGGCAGAGAAGTCTGTTACGAGAGGGAAGCTGAACTCGTTGTTAAGGTTGGTCTCGCTTCCACCGTCGCGGTAATCAAGGTAGCCCTTCATGTTTACGGTGTACTGAGTATTGTTCTTGAGGTTCATGTCTATTGCGCTGAACTCGATATCGATGTTCGCCGGGCTGATAGGACCGCCGTCACCATAGGACTTTCTGATATCGTAGTCAATAGTCTGATATACTACCTCGCCGGTAGAATCCTCTGTAATAGTGATCTCAACTCTCTGTGCGTTTCTGAGCAAGCCTGCCCACACGAATCTGAGTGAGTTGATCTCGTTGTTTGCACTCTGGTTGGAAAGCGAAATGTACTTTCTGTCAGCAGCGATAATCTTGTTTGCGGGGTTCTGCTCGAAATAGTAGGAGCCAAGATAGCTTACGTAGTCGCCGGTGGATCCACCGATGGGACGGGTTGCGTATGCATCGGGAAGGGTCTTGTCGAGCATGTCGATAGAATCATCAAGCTCGTCGGCGTTGGTCTCGTAGTAATCAAGGTCGAAGAGGGGGGCAACGGTCCAGTCGCCGTAGAATGCGAGATAAGGAACGTTGAGGTCCTGCGCATCATCTGCATTGTTAAGCACGATGAAGCCCTCTACGTACATACCGTTTTCAAAGGAGTCGTCAAGATACTTCTTGTTTTCCTCGGTAAGGGTGATTCTTACGCTTACGTTTGCGGTGGTACCGCCGTTAACCGAGATGTTGTTGCCGTTCTGTGTACCGCCGGTAACAGACAGGATCTCGACGATTGCGCCATTAAGCTCATACGCCTCCTCTGTCACGGTGGTTTCACCCTGTGCGGTCTTGGTCTCGCTTACGCCCTCTGTAAGCACGTAGGCAGAGAGGTCGTAGCTGAGAGCGGATGTTCCCATATTAACGATTCCGAAGTTGAGCGTGTACACACCTGTCTTGTCGGGATCGTCGCCAAGCTCGATCTTGGACTTATCCATGATAGAGCCGTCGGAGTTATATGTAGCTATATAAGCATTAGTTGCAGCGGAGTCATTAAGGTTAGCAAGTCCAGCGCCCTGCTTTCTAACGGCGTAGGGCAGGCCGTTTTTACCAAAGGTGATATCTGCTGTAGACATCATAAGTCTGTTTACCATAGCGGCAATTTCTACAGCATCTGCCTCTCTGTCATAGTTGTACTTTTCAATAATGAACTGACGGAGAAGGGAGGTTACGCCCGAAATGTTGGGGGTAGCCATGGAGGTACCGGAGATTCTGTCATAGCTCTCACCGGGAACCGAGGAGAGAATTGCACCGCCGTGAGCGGTAATCTCGGGCTTGATCTGAAGGTCGGGTGTGGGACCCCAGGAGGAGAAGTCGGAGATGAAGGGGCCGGAGGTCTGAGAACGGCTGATAACGATCTTGCCGCTTCCTGCTGCCGCGAGAACCTCACCGTCGTCCTGAGAAATAGAACAAACGGGGATTCCAACCTCACCAACGTTCATCTTGATGTCACCGGAAACGTTGTTATAGATAATAACGCCGGCAGCGCCCATCTCTTCTGCGAGGGCGGCCTTTTCTTCAAATGTGTTATATCCACGCTTTACAAGTGCAATCTTACCCTTAACGTCAATACCGGTATAGTCGGCTGCGGTACGTCCTGCACCGGCTACAACAACGTATTCTATTTCCATAGAGTCGCTGCCGGAGGCAAGAAGCTCACCTACAAAGTCCTTTTCCTTAGAGAAACGGTCGTTAGACTCGATGAAGTACACGATCTGACCGTTATAGGTAAGGTAGGGAGTCTTTGCACCCTCGATAGATGCAACAGAGAGCGCACCCTTATATGTAGAGGGCGAGCCTACGGTAGAGCTATCGGGGTTGGAGGTAAGGGGCAGGTTACCGTTCTTGTCGGAGGAATATGCAGAGTTAAAGCTGTTGGATGCAGCTACAACCAGCGAAATTCCACGCGCACGGATAGCGTCGTAAATCGCCTGCTCGTTATACTTGTCGGACTCACGGCTAAAGCCGCAGGCAGTACCGATAGACATGTTGATAACGTCAACGCCGAGGGCAACACAGTCCTCAAGCGCCGCCATGATCCAGGAGGTATGGGCAGTAGCCTCTACGTCCGAGAATATCTTCATTGCCACGATCTGCGCTCCGGGCGCAACACCGACAAATTCGCCCGAATAGTCCTCGGACTCTATGCTGGGGAGATAGTTACCTGCGATAACACCCGCAACGTGAGTACCGTGGTTGGACAGGAGGGGGAATACGTCAGAGTCGTTGTCTGCGTAGTCAAAGCCGAAGGGAATCTTATCACTGAGATAAACGTCCTCGGCGGTAAGACCCGCCTCTCTCTGTTCTGCCGCCAGGGTTTTGTCAGCGATAATATCAGATACCTGCTTGAATGTAAGACCAAGCTTGTTTCTGTCCGCCTTGTAATTAGCATCAAGGAATGCGGAGTGATAGTAGTCCACGCCGGTATCAAGAACCGCAACTACTGTACCTGTTCCGTCATAACCAAATCCCTGACTGTTGAAGATACCCGTGCCGTATACGTTTACGGTGTTTTCAACAAGCTTGGTTTCAGCGGGCTTGTACACCTCGCCTACCATTACTGTTGCCTCGCCCTCAACAGCCTTGCATACAGTCTCAAAGTCGCTGGCCTTGATAATAAGCTCAAAGCCGGACATAACGATGTTGTAACTTTGGCCGTTCTGGTAATCAACGCTAAGCTTGCTCTTGAGAGCATCTGCTTTGGAGCTGATATTCTCACGAATCTTGTTTGCTTCTTCTGTGAGAATGTATTCCGAGAACGAGAGCTTGCTGCCGGATGCATCATATGCATTAAGCAGTGTGTCATCTTTCATCTGCACGATGATAGAAATATCATCGGAGGGCTTTACGGAATCGGGAAGCTTGTAAATCACCGATTTGTCGTAAAGATTTTCGGTTCCCATATTAAGGGAGCCTGTCACGTTGTTTATTGACGGAGATGATCCGTAATAAACCGTTCCGCTTGCGGACAGCGTAATCGAAAGCACGATGGATATAAGCATCACCGCAGCTATAATTGCCGTAAGCAAGCGCACCTTTCTGTTTTTCTTGGACATGTTGTTTTTGCCTTTCTGACTTTTTTTGCAACATATAATAATAATAAATACTTTATATATTTTTAATTATTAAACGCGCACTTTATATAATATCATAATGTAGAAAAAAAAGCAAGAGGTTTGGCGAAAAAATGCATAAACTTGAACGAATGTTAAATATATATTCACATTTTGTATAAATAAAATTACAGATTTCTATTGATTTTTAGTTTTGCTTATGATATGATTATTATGTATGTTTATACCAATTTGGCGAAAGCGTCATATTTTACTTCATTTTGGTGAATAAAAAAACAAAGGAGATATAAATGAATAACGAAGAAAAGATGTTCCTGGACAACCAGGACGAAGCTGAGGAGCAGGTTGTCGAAAAATCAACAAAGACCTCCAAATCCTCCGGTGGCTGGTGGAACAACCTTACAAACGGCATTAAAATTGCTATTATAGCAAGTATTGCCTGCGTGCTTGTAGCGGTTGTTGTACTTTCAATTATTTTGCTTGGAGGAAACAATGGCCCGGGTAACACCGGTGACGACGGCCAGACAGGCAATGGGGGCAGTGGTGACGTAGATACCCCCCCAAGCGGATCTATAACCTATAACATCAGCATTGTAACCCAGGGTGGCATGGCTCTGACAAAGCTCCCAGTTTATATTTACGAGTACGAGGATGGCTCTATTTCTGATGTTGCCGACTATGCGATAACCAATGAAAACGGTGTTGCTACCGTAACTCTTGATTCGAGCAAACAGTATGCGGCGCAGATTGACAACGGTCTTCCCAAGGGATATAAGGCAAATCCCTTCTATCCTCTTCTGTCTGAGAATTTTAACATAACTGTAACCTCCGCTGTACTTCCTGATACAGGTCTCACAGGTGTAACCTATACACTCGGCTCTGTAATTCAGGATTTCACTGTTAACACCACATATCTTGTTGACGACGGCGAGGGCAACTTTAAGACAGAGAAGAGAACCTTCACACTCTCCGAGGTTTTGAAGGAGAAGAAGGCTGTTCTTATTAACTTCTGGTACACCGAGTGCTCTTGGTGTGTAACCGAGTTCCCGCTTATGCAGGATGCGTACGAAAAGTACCAGGACGATCTTGCTATAATTGCACTCGATCCCCCTGCAATTAACCAGGATACCGATCTTGATGTCCAGGAATTCCAGCGTGGATACGGACTTAGCTTCGATATGGCGCTTGATAACGATGGCCTTTACAGCGCCTTTAGTGTTGCTGGATATCCCACCTCTGTTATGATTGACAGATACGGTGTAATCACTCTTATCGAGCCCGGCGCAATTACAAGTGAGCGTGCGTTTGATGTTATCTTCGGATACTTTACAGCCGATGATTACAAGCAGCTGATTGTTACAGATGCAAACGACCTTATTCCCAAGGAAAAGCCTGATGTTCAGATGCCTGATAGCGATGATATCAGCGACATCTTTGATAAGGGTAATATTGATGGCATTGAGTACCTTCCTTATCCCGATGATGCAAGTGATGAGGAGAAGGAATATTCCTGGCCCTTCCTTATTGACAGGGTTAAGATTGAGGGAAGTGACGTGGAATATGACGTAATTAAGACCTCTAACGCAAACAAAGAGGGCTCTTACGCTCAGATGATGTTCAACGTTGATTTGAAGGCAGGCGAGGTTGTTGCCTTTGATTACTTCTCCTCTACCGAGCTTGGCGCAGATATTCTCTACGTCGTAGTTGACGGTAAGGATATTTATTCCATCTCCGGTCAGAGCACCGGTTGGAAAACCTGTTATTCCTATGTTGCAACAGAGGACGGTACATACTAGAT
>JAGCLY010000048.1 GCA_017646745.1 Clostridia bacterium | reverse complement strand
CCTCTCCAGCGATGGAGATACAGGCGAGGATAAGATGCTTAAGGGCGCAAAGCGTGAGCGCAAGACCGTGCTTGAGATTGCTCAGTATTATACCGATGCATTCTTCGCCGATTGCGATAAGCTTCATATCAAGCGTCCCGAGCACATTGAGCCTGCAACCAACTGCATTCCCGAGTTCATTTCTATGATTGAGACTCTTATCGAGAAGGGCTATGCATACGAGGCGGGCGGAAATATCTATTTTGATACCTCCAAGCTTGAGAAGTATTACATCTTCAACGATTTCAAGGAGGAGGATCTTGAGGTAGGCGTTCGTGATGGCGTTGAGGCCGACGGAAATAAGAAGAACAAGACCGACTTTGTCCTTTGGTTCACCAAATCCAAGTTTGACGACCAGGAGCTTAAGTGGAGCTCTCCCTGGGGTATCGGTTATCCCGGTTGGCACATCGAGTGCTCCTGCATAGCATCCAAGTTCCTCGGTGAGTATCTCGATATTCACTGCGGCGGTATTGACAATGCATTCCCCCACCATACCAACGAGATTGCACAGAGCGAGGCAACCTTTGGTCACGAGTGGTGCAACTATTGGTTCCACGTTCATCACCTTAATACCAATTCGGGTAAGATGTCTAAGTCCAAGGGTGAGTTCCTTACCGTTTCTCTCCTTGAGAGCAAGGGCTACGATCCCCTCGTATACCGTTTCTTCTGCATGCAGTCGCACTACAGAAAGAATCTTGTGTTCTCCTGGGAAAACCTCGATAACGCAAAGATCGCATATAACAAGCTTGTTGCCCGTGTGGCAGAGCTTAAGAGCGAGGGCGAGATAGATGAGAATGCTTTTGCCGAGGGCAAGAAGCGCTTTACCGATGCCCTTGATAATGACCTTAATACATCTCTTGCGGTAACTGCGCTTTATGATGTATTCAAGCTTCAGACCAATGACAAGACCAAGCTCGCTCTTATCGAGAGCTTTGAAAGCGTTCTTGATATGGGACTTCTTGCCGCTGCAAAGGCTCTTAATGAGCAGAAGGCAAAGGAGGCTGCTGAGGAGAACGCAGGCGTTGATCCCGAGCTTCTTGCATATATCACCGAGCGCATTGAGGCTCGTAAGAATGCTAAGAAGGCGAAGAACTTTACCGAGGCAGACGCTATCCGTGACGAGCTCCTTGCAAAGGGAATAACCCTCCTTGATACCCGAGAGGGAACTAAGTTTACTATTACCGAGGCATAAAGCAGGGCAGAATAATTTATGAAAGGAGATGTGTCTGTGTACGAAAAGTCGATTGCCGACCTTGCATATATGAAGGGCGATTATGAAGCCGCTGCGCAGATGTATCTCGAGGGGGCACGTGACGGCGATGCCCTTGCATCCTTTAATTATGGCTACTGCCTGTGGCGTGGCCGTGGTGTGGCCTACGATCCAAAGGAGGCAAAGAGCTTTTTTGCCTTTGCCAGAGATCTGGAGGGCGGCGAGGCCTGCTATAATATCGCAATGCTGTATCTCCATGGAGAGGGTGTTGCGAAGGACTATGTGAAATCATACGAATATATGAAAATATCAGCGGGGCAGGGCTGTATTGAGGCGCAGCTTTACCTCGGTATGGCATATACGTCGGGGTGTATGTTCGAGCCGGAGATCGTGGGTATATCCATGATCCCCTGCCACACGCCTGAGTATATGGATTTTAATTTCATGCTTGAGGGAGATATTCCGGATTTTGAGCTTGATGAGGCTCTTCGTTATTCGGCTATCCGCCAGGATGCCAAACAGGCCTTTGAGTGGTTCCAGCGTGCGGCAAGACATTCTACAAACTACGTTGAGGATCTTGTTGCAAAGGGTAAATATCTCTATGCGCGTTGCTATGTGGACGGACTTGGCACCGATTTTGACAGAGATAAGTCCGTGCGACTTATGCTTCTTGCGCAGAAGAGTGGATCGCCCGAGGCGACCGCATATATTATTGAGAATGGCATAACTGCCGATATGCTTGAAAAGAAAGAAACCCAAAAACTTAGAAAGGGGTAGTCATATGGTTAAAATTACAGATGTATACAGCGACAGCCGTGCATTTAAGGCAGGCATACTGTCGGGCGATGTACTTGTTTCCATAAACGGAAATGAGATAAGGGACGTTCTTGACTACCGCTTTTATCTTACCGAAACTATGGTTGAGCTTTGCCTTTCACGTGGAGGCGAGGAATATTCCGTAGTCATAAAGAAGGGCGAATACGATGATATCGGCCTTGAATTTGAAACACCGCTTATGGATAAGAAGCACTCCTGTACAAATAAATGCATTTTCTGCTTCATCGACCAGAACCCCGAGGGACTGCGTGAGTCGCTTTATTTTAAGGATGACGACTCCCGTCTGTCCTTCATTCACGGAAATTACGTCACTCTTACTAATATGACACAGCAGGACGTTGACAGAATCATTAAGATGCGTATGTCACCTATAAATATTTCGGTGCACACTACCAATCCCGAGCTTCGTGTTAAGATGATGAAGAACAAGCATTCGGGTGAGGTGCTGAAGTATCTTAACGATTTTGCCGATGCGGGTCTGTCTATGTGCGGACAGATCGTTTTGTGCCGTGGAGTAAATGACGGAGAGGAGCTTATGAGATCGCTCAGAGATCTTGCGGCGCTTTATCCCGCCATGAGCAGTGTTGCTATCGTTCCTGCCGGCCTTACTAAGTTCAGGGACAAGCTTTATCCCCTGACCGATTTTACAAAGGAAGAGGCGACACAGATAATTGATATGATAAACTCGGTTGGTGATGTCCATAAGCAGCAGCATGGCACGCGCCTGTTCTATGCCGCCGACGAGTTTTATCTTAAAGCCGAGAGGGAGATTCCCGATGCCGATTATTACGAGGATTATCCCCAGATCGAGAATGGCGTCGGTATGATAAGATCGCTCTCCGATGAATTCGGACTTGCGCTTGATAACGCTGCCGATGCAACAGAGATTCTGAATAAAAAAAGAAGCGTCTCGCTGGTTACAGGAGTCGCATCTTATCCCATGATAAAAGAGCAGGTGAGCAAGCTTTGCTCTCTCTGCCCAAATTTAAATGTTGAAATTTACGAAATCCTTAATGATTTCTTTGGCCGATCCATAACCGTTTCAGGACTTTTGACCGGTCGTGATATATGTGCGCAGCTTGAGGGTAAGCCCCTCGGTGAGGAGCTGCTGATACCTATGAATTGTCTTCGCCACGGTGAGGAAACATTCCTTTGCGGAATGACTGTATCCGAAATGTCCGAGAGACTTGGTGTGCCTG
This sequence comes from Clostridia bacterium, assembly GCA_017646745.1. Classification (GTDB taxonomy): domain Bacteria; phylum Bacillota; class Clostridia; order Oscillospirales; family CAG-272; genus UBA1740. Next base: position 3,379 of record JAGCLY010000048.1, on the reverse strand, counting down.
TAAGAACCTCGGGCTCCGACGGATATGAGCTTGCTGAGGCAATTCTTGGAGAATGTATTTGAAAGGAGAAAAGAAGATGTCAAAACCGATTGTAGCAATAGTGGGTAGACCTAATGTTGGTAAGAGTACCCTTTTTAATAAGCTTATAGGAGAGCGCCGTTCGATAGTGGAGGATACTCCCGGCGTTACCCGTGACCGAATTTATGCAGAGGCGGAGTGGAATGATAAGCGCTTTCTCCTTGTAGATACCGGTGGTATAGAGCCCAAGAGCGACGATACTATTTTGAAGCAGATGAGAAACCAGGCAGAGATTGCTATTGCAACCGCCGACGTTATCGTGTTTATGTGCGATATTCACGCAGGTCTTGTTGCTGACGACAGAGATATTGCAATTATGCTTAAAAAGTCCGGCAAACCCATCGTCCTTGTTGTTAACAAGGTGGACAGAGTAGGTGAATTGCCCTATGAGTTCTATGAGTTCTACGAGCTTGGATTTGACAGAGAGCCTATCGCGCTCTCCTCTCTCCACGGCACCGGCTCGGGCGATCTTCTCGATGCTGTAATCGAGGAGTGTAATTTTGATGATGACGGACTTGACGACGAAAATGTTATCAACGTTGCCGTTATCGGTAAGCCTAATGCAGGTAAATCCTCTATAATCAACCGTATGTGCGGCGAGGAAAGAGTTATTGTATCCGATATTGCCGGTACTACCCGTGATGCGGTAGATACCAGGATTGAGAACGAGCTTGGAGTATACAACTTCATTGATACCGCAGGTATACGCCGTCATTCCAAGGTTGAGGACAGAATAGAGAAGTTCTCGGTTATTAGAGCAAACATGGCCATCGAGCGTGCCGACGTTTGTCTGCTTATGATTGACGCTGCAGACGGTGTTACCGAGCAGGATGAAAAGATCGCAGGTCTTGCCCACGAGGCAGGTAAGGCATGCATAATCGTAATCAATAAGTGGGATTCTATTGAGAAGGAAAATAATACGGTAAAGGAATACACCAAGAATATTCGTACCGCTCTCTCTTACATGCCCTATGCGCCTATTGCATTCGTATCTGCTCTTACGGGCCAGAGGGTAAGAAATCTCTCTGAGATGATAAATCAGGTTTACTATGAGTCCCGCCGTAGAATTACCACAGGTGTGCTCAACGATCTGCTTAACGATGCTACTACCCGTGTACAGCCCCCCTCGGATAAGGGCAAGCGCCTTAAGGTCTACTACATGACACAGACCTCTATTGCGCCCCCCACCTTCGTTATTTTCTGTAATAGCGAGGAGCTGTTCCATTTTTCCTACAGAAGATATATTGAAAACTGTCTGCGTGATACCTTTGGATTCAACGGAACACCGATTAAGATAGTCATCAGACAGCGTGGCGACGATTCGACCAAGGCATAAAGGTGAAAGTATGTTTATAGATAATATTAAAATTTATGTAAAAGCTGGTGACGGAGGAAACGGCGCAGTTTCCTTCCACCGTGAGAAGTATGTTTCTGCGGGCGGTCCCGACGGCGGTGACGGCGGCAGAGGCGGAAATATAATTTTCAGAATTGATGAGGGCGCGAACACCCTCCTCGCCTTCCGTTACAAGCGTAAATTCGTTGCTGAAAACGGCTCTAACGGCATGGCGGGAAAGATGCATGGCAAAAGCGGAGCCGATGTCGTAATAACCGTTCCTCAGGGTACCCTTATTAAGGATCCCGAAACAGGTAAGATCATCTTTGATATGGGCAGCGACCGTGAGTTCATTCTTTGTAAGGGTGGACGAGGCGGTTGGGGCAACCGTCATTTTGCTACTCCTACAAGACAGATTCCCAGATTTGCCAAGAGCGGTACCAAGGGTGAGGAGAGGGAGGTTCTTCTTGAGCTCAAGATGCTTGCCGAGGTTGGCCTTATCGGCTTCCCCAACGTAGGTAAATCTTCTATACTCTCCCGCATTTCCTCGGCTAAGCCTAAGATTGCAAATTATCACTTCACAACCCTTTCTCCCAACCTCGGTGTTGTCAGTATGGGTGAGGGCAGGGGCTTCCTTGCCGCCGATATTCCCGGTCTTATTGAGGGCGCATCCGAGGGACAGGGTCTTGGTCATGATTTCCTTCGTCACGTTGACAGATGCCGTCTGCTTCTTCACGTTGTTGATATTGCAGGCACCGACGGTCGTGATCCTGTTGATGATATTGAGAAGATAAATACCGAACTTAAAAAGTATTCTGAGGAGCTCTCTACCCGTCCTCAGATCATTGTCGCAAATAAGATTGACTCGGTTCTTGAGGAAGAGGAGATATTCGTTAACTTCAAGAATCACGTTGAGAAGCTCGGACTTCCCGTTGTATACGTTTCTGCTGTAACAGGCGAGGGACTTGACGAGCTTGTTAAGCTTGCTATCAAGGAGCTGAAGGATCTCCCCCCTGTAACTATCTATGAAACAGAGTATTCTGCCGAGGATGAGGCTATTGCCAACACCGTCGGTGTAAAGGAAACTATCGTTCGACGTGAGGATGATAAGTTTATTGTTGAGGGCGAGTGGCTTTATAACTTCATGGGTCAGATCAACTTCGACGATTACGAGTCGCTTAATTTCTTCCAGCGTGTGCTTATTAAGAACGGAGTTATCGACAAACTTCGTAAGGCGGGCGTAGAGGAGGGCGACACCGTTTCTATCTACGACTTCGAGTTTGATTTCGTGTACTAAGAAATTCCAAAGGCGCAGTTTATTGCACCGCTTATGATTTTTGCCGAGGTGGAAACTATTTCGTTTATCTCCTTTGGAGATACGAACATTACCTCTCCTCCGAGATTATCCGCCTCGGCAAGTATTCTTGAATCAATAACCGTAGGCACACCTATTGATATTACGGGTACTCCTACGGTTTCTATTCCTATGGCAAGCCGTGGGTTTCCCAGTCCGCTGCCCGGAGATATGCCACTGTTACATATCTGTATGCTGCTGCCCAGCCGCTCCTTCGATGAGGTGGCTATGGCGTCTATGGCAATCACGGCATCCGGCCGTATCAGGTCGCACAGCGCCTTTACCGATACCGCTGCATCAAGTCCGCTTGTGGCGGCTACCCCGGGTGTTATCACGGCCAATTCAGCGCAGCGTAGCCTTGTAAAGGTACGGTTGTCCCACTCCTTTATATGAATTGTCGGCTTTACCAGCTCTGCCGTCTCGCAGCCCACCGCATCGGGGGTAAGCCTTCTGTTTCCCAGTCCGACGATCAGTAGTCTGCCCGGGAAAATGTCTGTGCTGTCGAATATACGGCACAGCTCGCTTGCCAGCTCGGTCTGTGCGCAGGCTATTTTGTTATCCGACAGTCTATCCATACGGTCTGTTCCCAGGGTGTGATACAGACCTATAGGTCT
>JAGCLY010000047.1 GCA_017646745.1 Clostridia bacterium | reverse complement strand
TGCCACAACCTATCAGGCTATTTCCGGAGCAGGCAAGACCTTTAAGGAATGGCCCGCGATGGTGGATAATCTTATTCCTTTCATCGGCGGCGAGGAAGAGAAGAGCGAGCGTGAGCCCCTTCGTGTTTGGGGTAAGGTAGAGGGTGGAGAGATTGTTCCTGCCACCGAGCCTGTTATCACCACTCAGTGCCTCCGTGTTCCCGTGACCGACGGACACACTGCAGCGGTGTTCGTTAAGTTTGAGAATAAGCCTACCAAGGAAGAGATCCTTGAGGCATGGAAGAGCTATCAGGGCAAGCCTCAGACCCTCGGTCTGCCCTCTGCTCCCGAGCAGTTTATCACCTATTTTGAGGAGGATAACCGCCCCCAGGCAAGGCTCGACCGTGATATTTATGGCGGTATGGGCATCACTGCGGGCCGCCTCCGTGAGGATAGCCTCTACGACTATAAGTTCGTTGGCCTCTCTCACAATACCCTCAGAGGCGCTGCCGGCGGCGCAGTGCTTATCGCTGAGCTGCTTTACAGAGAGGGATACTTTAACTAAATGCAAAATTGAAAATAAAAAGGGCGAGATTTCTCGCCCTTTTGTTATGCTTAACCGATAAATATTTCTTAAGCCTGTTAGCAAAAATAATTTCGAATTTCCAATGTGACTAAGTCACTAAAAAAAGTGTTGATTTTTTCGTTTTGCCATGTTATAATGATGATGTGGAATAAACCACGGCAAATTTGATTATAATATTTAAAACATAAAAGGAGATTTTAAAATGAATCTTAAGGGAACAAAGACCGAACAGAATCTTATGACCGCCTTCGCAGGTGAGTCTCAGGCAAGAAATAAGTACACCTACTTTGCATCTGTAGCAAAGAAGGAGGGCTACGAGCAGATCGCGGCTATCTTTGAGGAGACCGCTAACAACGAGAAGGAGCACGCAAAGCTCTGGTTCAAGGCTCTCGGCGGCCTCAGCAACACCGCAGCTAACCTTCTTGCAGCAGCAGAGGGCGAGAACTACGAGTGGACCGATATGTATGACACCTTCGCTAAGGAAGCAGAGGAGGAGGGCTTCAAGGCTCTTGCTGCTCAGTTCAGAATGGTTGCAGCTATCGAGAAGGCTCACGAGGAGAGATACAGAAAGCTTCTTTCCAACGTAGAGCTTCAGCAGGTATTTGAGAAGTCCGAGATGACCATCTGGGAGTGCCGTAACTGCGGTCACCTTGTAATGGGCACCAAGGCTCCCGGCGCTTGCCCTGTATGCGCTCATCCTCAGAGCTACTTTGAGGTTCGCAAGGAGAATTATTAATTTTCGGGATGCCATATTTGGCGAAAACGAAAAAGCATAAAAGCCTAAATAAAACAACAGCCCTGCTCGATAAGAGCGGGGCTTTTTGTGTAAAAACAGATGTTGAAAACCCACGGGTTTTCTTCGAATTAATTAGAGGCTTTTTCTAATGCCGTTTGCTGAACTCTCGCCGTATGCAAATACGGCTTCGGTCGTAAACGTCATTTTTCACCTAAATCTGTCTATCCCGACGATGCAATGTTCGGCGGGCTCTTTTTTTACAAAAAACCACTCGGATATCGAGTGGTTTAAATTTTACTTATTTGCTATTTCGTTTATCAGGTCTTTAAAAATATTCAGGTTGAATATACCCGAGGTCAGCAGGATGGCAATAATGTCAAACAGAATAATAAATATCATGCCGGTTGATACAATGTTGCATATAGCCGTAAGAAAGTCGGTGCTTTCTCCTTTTTTTATTTTGCTTTTATGCCTTGTTACCGTGTATGTCCAATACAAGTGATTACTGCTGTAGAACAGTATCAGCGCGCCCACCGCGCATAAGGTATAGTATACCCAATCCTCCGGAATACCGAAGGCAAGGTGGCGCATCTCGGCAATAAAGAACGTGATAAAGCTGAGAATAAAAGTCAGCAAGGTTGTTAAGCTTATGTGGCTTAAAATAGAGCCGTTTTTCTTTTCTTTTTCTTGCTTCGGAGCTTTCATCTTTTCCGCCAGATCAATAATGCGATTTCTGGCGGTAATTTTTATCCTTACCGCAATTCGCTTCAGCCACTGATCTCTCGGTATAAGTATGTCGGGATAATCTGTGTTTTCCAGATTGTTTCTCATACGGAAATAGTACATGGCTCTCGATCCGCCGTCATACAGTATGTATTTCAGCGGGCATTGCGCATGCTCGTCAAGATATTTAGCAAACAGCGAGGTTGAAAATGCCGAGCGCGCCATATATTCCACGCTTTTTGGCAGCCTTATGCTGTAAAGACTTTTACATTCGGTAAATGCTCCCGATTCTATCACACGCAGTCCCTTTGGCAATTCAATTATTCTTAGACGTCGACACCAGCCAAAGGCATTTTCGTGAATTATTTCTGTTCCATCGGGAATGCTCATCGTATCTGCGGTTGCGCCCCAAAACACGTGGTCGGGAACCTCTTTTATGTACTTGCTTTCTAGGAAAATAGCCTCGCAGTCGGCATAGGTAAAGGCGTGGGAGCCGATGCTCTCAAGTGAGTACGGTGTGGTAAGGGGCATGTAGGATGTACAGTGCGCAAATGCGAACGCCCCGATACTCTTCAGGCCCTCTTCCATGTCGATGGACATAACCTTTGTGTAAGCAAAAGCATAATCCTCTATATGCGTTACGGTTTCGGGCAGGGAAATTGTTGGAAAATACTCACCGTATTCAAAAAAAGCGCTGTGACCTATGGTATTTACACCCTCAAGCAATGCGTCATCCCAGGGATGATTTCTCGGTATGCGGACAAGGGTGCCGTTTTTATGGTACAAAACCCCGTCCTTGCTGTAAAAGCTCTCGTTTCTCTCATCCACTGATATGGAGCTAAGGCTTGATGCATGACCGAAAACAGCCATGGACTTCGACCCCTTTTTTTCTACGGTTTTTACGGGCAGAATTCTTTTTACCGTGTAGGGAATAAATATTTCGGTTGCGTTGTCAAAGGCCGCCTTGATTTCAACCACCCTTTTCCCGCCTATGCGGTCCGGAATATATATAGAACTGTCATTTCCCTGATAACCTACAATCGAAAGACCGTCCTCAGTGTCCTCGCAGATAAAATCGGGCATCAGCTCCTCAACTACGCTAAAGGTATCTTCAATCTTTTCGATTCGGTACAAGGCATTTTCGTATTTGTCATCGTAGAAAACTATTTTTTCCGGAAGGTCAAAAATATCATCGGCGCTGCTACCTATAGCCACGGAGGTATCGCTCCTCGGGAATACCGACTCTACCTCGGAGAGCAGTTTGGCATCCTTCTCGCGATCCAAAAAGTCCTCTGCACAGAATTTATTGTTTTCAAGAGATATGGTAAAGTATGGCTTGCCCAGACTCTTTGCCAGCTGTATCTCCTGCAACACGGAGGGACTGCGAAGCAGATTCTCGCTGAGGTAAAATACTACACCCACACAGCATGGGTCATTCATATATTTTTCGGCGGTAATAAACCAGTCGTCACCTGCAGGCAGACCCTCGTCATACCAAAAGCGCACTCTTTTTCTTGCGTTGTATGAGAAAAACGCCAGATCGTTATACACCTGCTTAAAATCCCTGTGAGAATAAGAAATAAAAACGTAGCTTTGCCCATCCTTCTTATCGTATGCCGGAATATGGCGGCGTAGCCACTCCATTCTCTCGTTAAGCAGATCAGTGTTATCGGTCTCGCGTATAGAATCCAGATAATCGCTGATAATGTTAAGCTTGTTATCAAAGGATAAATCATGGAATGTTCGTTTGACATCGCTCATAGTGAAATCTCCCTTTCTCGGATTGATAATATTATATCATATCGTCTGTCGCATATCAACCCAAAGATGAAGGTTGAATTATAAAAATAATAATACTTAATATTTCGCCTGTTGCATTTATAAATATTTTATGTTATAATTATAATGGATAATTATAATGGTATAGTGTACCCCTTTGGAAAAATAAAAGGAGATAGGCTGATGAGAATACTTATAGTAGACGACGAGATTGAGATAAGAAAGGTGCTGAAGCTGCTGCTTGAGAATGCCGGCCACGAGATTGTGGAGGCAGGCGACGGCGAGCGTGCGGTGATAGCTGTGCGTGAGGACAGATCTATAGACCTCTGCATTATGGACATTATGATGCCGGTTATGAACGGTATTGAGGCGACCAAGAAAATTCGTGAGTTTTCCACCCTGCCTGTGCTTTTCCTTACTGCCAGATCTATGGAGAGTGATAAGGAGCAGGCCTATTCGGGTGGCGGCGATGATTATCTCATCAAGCCCTTTTCCTCCCGTGAGCTGCTTATGAAGGTGGAGGCGCTTACCCGCCGTTATAACAGCTACAGCGCTAAGGAAAATACCGGCGATGCCATTCGCCTGTGGGGCGGTGTTGTGCTTATGCCCGACACCCGTTAGGTTACTAAGAACGGCAACCCCATTGATATACGTGACAAGGAGATGGACATGCTTATTTATCTTGCCAAGAATAGGGGCAAGGTAGTCAGCCCCGGCCAGCTCTACGAGAACGTTTGGCATGAGATAGCTATGCCCTCGTCAAACAACACTATCACCGTTCATATTCTTAACCTTAGAAGAAAGCTTGAGGAGGATGCATCCTCTCCCAAGATCATCCGCACCGTATGGGGAAAGGGATATCAAATTGACTGAGTATAAAGAAAACAGCGGTGTGCCGAAGCACGGCTCGCTTTACATAGGAATGCTGTACAGCCTGGCAAGGGGCGCTGTGGTTGCCGTTTCCGTATGGCTGGTGGTGATGATGGTCAGCTATTACTTTATCGCCGTACAGTTTGCAAGTCCTGTGAGTCGTTCGGAGCGCTGTGAGGATTATATCGACGATCTGCAGAGATTTGTTGATGAAAATAATATTGAAGAAAAAAATATCGAGAGAATCTCCGACTGGGTTCGTGACAACCCTTACGTGTATATTCTCGTTTATCAACGACAGCCGGGCGATCCTTATATGCCGGGTCCTACGCTCGAGCCCTCGCCAAACGACCGATTGACCGAGTTCTCGGGCTCGAAAATAGACGACGCCCTTAACCACGATACCCTGGTTGATGCAGCAGAGCGTGGTGGATATTTTGCCATACGTCTTGCCGGCAGCCGTGTTATCGTAGCGATTGCCGAGTACACCGAGAATATGTATTACCGTGTGGTAAACATCTTTTCTGTCGTCCTTGCCATAGCGGTGTTCGTTCTTTCGCTGGTAGGATACGTCAGGGGGCTTATCGACCGTATCAAGCGATTTGAGAGTGACGTTACCATCGTATCCGAGATTGATATGAACTACGTTATCGTCAGCGAGGGTGCGGACGAGATAACAAATCTGTCCGGCAAGGTTGAGCAGATGAGGCAAAGAATGCTTGAGCACATTAAGAATGAGCAAGATGCAAGAGAGGCCAATACCGAGCTTATCTCCTCTATTTCCCACGATATCCGTACCCCCCTGACCGTCCTTATGGGATATATAGAGATGATGAAAAAGCATCCCGAGCTTGACGAGACTATGGATGGATATGTTACCGCTACCGAAAGCACCGCCCTGCGTCTTAAGGGGCTGGCAGACGATATGCTTAAGTATTCGCTTGCCTTTGGCGATGCTGAAAAGGCCATTACTCTTGATGAGTACGATGCAAGGACGCTGTTTGATCAGCTCTTTGCTGAGCATCTGGTGCTTATGCGTGAGATGGGATATACGATCGGCTTTGACAGGACTGGCGGAGATCTTGCAGAGGGTAGTCTGATACGCACCGATGCGCCCAACCTTATGCGTATAATCGACAACATTTTTTCTAATATGCGCAAGTATGCCGATATGTCCGAGCCTATTAGATTTACCTACGGTGTTTGGTCTGATAAGCTGGTGATTGAATGTAAAAACAAAATATGCACCGACACCGACGGGGCGGAGAGCAACGGAATCGGTCTTAAGACCTGCGTTCGTCTCGGCTCTCTCGTTGCTGATAGATTTGAGTACAAAAACGACGGCGATTATTTCATTTGCCGTCTTACCATATCCGTTATAAAGCCAAAGGAATAAGAAAATGATTTCTTTTAAGATACTTACCGAAGAGGTAAGAGATAATCTTCTCGTAGATATAGCCGAGACCTATCCCACCGCAGACCTGACGCTTGCCTCCGATATTATGACCATCCACCTTGAGGATGATGCGGATACCGAGTATGCCGTTACCCATAGCTACGGCTGTCTTTTGATGAGAATTTACGACGGGGAGTACAGATTTATTTATCCCACCCCCCTTTGCGATGAGGCAGACGGCCTCGCCGCCGCAATGGATATCCGTGCCTATGCGGTAAAGGAGGAGATCCCCCTTGTGTACGACAGCGTTCGTCAGGGTGATCTTGCTGATCTGATAATAAATTTCCGCCATCTCAGCCTTGAGAGCACCCAGCCAAGCAACAGCTTTTACCGTGTCAGGGTGCATAGCGAGCTGGAGCTGGTGGAGGAGATACCGGAGTATTACGGTAGTTTTGGTGTAGCCCTTACTCCCTTTACCGAGGAGGATGACGCTGACTACGCCCGACTGTGTAAGGATAAGGAGTCTAACGAGCTGTGGGGCTATGATTACAGCGAGGATGAGGCTGATCCCGTGGACTCTTATTTCCGTGAGAGCGCCGAGTCGGAGTTTTATCGCAGCGCCGCCCTCTGCCTTGCGGTGAGAGCCGACGGACAGTTCGTGGGCGAGGCAACGCTCTATTACTTCGACCGTATGGGCGGATGTGACTGTGCGGTGCGTATTCTGCCCGAGTTCCGCCGTAGGGGTTATGGAGCAGAGGCTCTGCGTTGTCTTAAGATCCTTGCTGGTCGACTTGGTCTTATCAAGCTTCGCGCATCGGTCTATGCTGACAACCGTGCGTCCCTTGCTATGACAGGCAAGGTTCTTCGTCCTACCTCTAGAAACTACGAAGAAGTAAGATTTGAAATTGAAATGTAAATCAAAGATGACATATTGAGCAAAAAATGAGGAAAGGAGAGGCAAAATGAAAAGACTGACGGTCGGAATTTTAGCACATGTTGATGCAGGTAAGACCACTCTTTCCGAGGGCCTGCTCTTTTCCTCGGGCAATATTATGCATCTTGGACGTGTGGATAAGCGTGATGCCTTTCTCGACACCCACTCGCTGGAGAGGGAAAGGGGCATAACTATTTTTTCAAAACAGGCTACGCTGGAGTGGGGAGACACCCATATCACCCTCATCGACACGCCCGGCCATATTGATTTTTCCTGCGAGGCCGAGAGGGCGCTGTCGGTGCAGGACTACGCCATTCTTGTGATAAGCGCCACTGACGGTGTTACTGCTCATACCAAGACTCTTTGGCATCTTCTCTCTGCTAAGGGGATACCTACCTTTATTTTTGTAAACAAGCTTGATATTGCCGATCGCACCAGGGCACAGCTGCTGGACGAGCTGCGATGTAATCTGTCAAGCCGTGTGGTTGATTTCTCAAACGACACGTCCTTCGAGTTTTATGAGGCCTGCGCCTCCCAGGACGTGCGTCTGATGGATGAATTTTTCCTTAATGAATCTATTTCGGTGGACAATATTACCGCATCTGTTGCCAAGAAGCGTATTTACCCCTGCTTCTTCGGCTCTGCCCTTAAAATGAAGGGTGTAGAGGAGCTGCTGCTTGGACTTGATAAATACAGTATGGAAAAGCAGTATTCCGACAGCCTTTTTGGCGCTAAGATCTATAAGATCAGCCGTGATCCGCAGGGTAAGCGGCTTACATACCTGAAGGTAACCGGCGGCAGTCTTAAAACTAAGGATAGCATTGAGATAACTCTGCCCTCGGGCGAGAGTGTGACCGAGAAAATTGAGGAAATAAGGCTCTATTCGGGCGATAAATATAAGAGCGCATCTGCTGTAAGCGCAGGAAGCGTGTGCGCCGTGCTTGGCCCCACCTCTACCCGTGTGGGAATGGGCATTGGATTTGAGCCGTCTGAAACCCAGACTCTCTCTCCCGTCCTTGACTACCGTATTATCCTGCCTAAGGATGCTAACCCCTACGAAACCTATATGCGTATTATGGCGCTTTCGGAGGAGGATCCCAGCCTTGCTATGAATTACGAGAGCGCAACTCACGAGATCCGTGTGCGACTGATGGGCGAAATACAGATTGAGGTGCTTCGCCGTGTGATTGCCGACCGATTTGGCATCGAGGTGGATTTTGACGAGGGTGAGATACTGTACAAGGAAACTGTTGCTGACAGCGTGTACGGCGCAGGCCATTTTGAGCCGCTTCGTCATTATGCCGAGGTGCATCTGCGCATTGATCCTATGCCTGAGGGCAGCGGAATAATCAGTGCTACCGAGTGTGAAACCGACACCCTCAGCCTTAATTGGCAGAGGCTTATTATAACGCATATAGAGGAGCGGGTGCACCGCGGAGTGCTTATCGGAGCGCCACTTACCGACGTGAAGATCACTCTCACCGCAGGCAAGGCGCATCTTAAGCATACCGAGGGCGGTGACTTCCGCCAGGCAACCTACCGTGCCGTTAGGCAGGGACTTATGAAGTCGGATGCCGTGCTGCTTGAGCCTACCTTTGACTTCCGTATTGAGCTGCCTAGAGATAATCTTGGCAGACTGATGAATGATATTACATCTATGCATGGCACCGCCATGCCGCCTGAGATAAACGAGCATACGGCTATTCTTGAGGGCAACTGTCCTGTTGCAACCATGCGCTCCTATGCAAGCGAGCTTCGCGCATATACCCGTGGAGAGGGAAGGATCGCCCTTACAGTCGGCCCGTATATGCCCTGTCATAACACCGATGAGGTTATGGCGCAGAGGGGATATTCCCCCGAGCTTGACGAGCGCAATCCTGCCGGCAGTGTGTTCTGTAAGGGTGGATCGGGTTATGCCGTTCCTTGGGACGAGGCTGATGAGCTTATGCATATAACCCCCACCGGCGTGTCCAAGGAGATAGCCGAGCAGACGGTGTCCGTCAGAGTACCGAAAAAGCTTGACTACCGTGGCACCGTGGAGGAGGATAAGGAGCTTATGCGCATCTTTGAGAGCACCTACGGTAAGATCAAGAAGCGCACAGTCAGCGAAAGACGGGAGAATTCCGCACCCACCGCCGAAAAGCGTGAGCGCCCTAAAAAGCTTAAGCCAAAGGGCGAGGAATACGTAATAATCGATGGCTATAATTTCCTCTTTGCCATAGACGAGCTGCGCCGTGCCGCCGAGAGCGATATTGCCAGGGCGAGGGACGTGCTGACACGTCTTATGTGTGACTATGCCGCCTTCCGCAAATGCAGGGTTATTATTGCCTTTGATGCATACAAGCGCCGTGGCGGAGAGGGAAGTGTAGAGCATATCGGCCCCGTGACCGTCATATATACAAAGGAGTCGCAAACTGCCGACGCTTATATTGAGCGCACCACATATGATCTTGCCGATGAGCATAGCGTCAGGGTAGTCACATCCGACTATCAGGAGCAGCTTATTATTCTCGGCAACGGTGGTCTGCGTGTCAGCGCAAGGGAGTTTTATGCCGAAATTCTCGATACGCTGAAGCTCATTCGTGAGAAAATAGAAAGCTATATGAAGTAAGGATTAATTTTTAGTAAATATTCCCTTCAGGGCATTGCTTATGCCCGAAAATCAAGTTATAATATATTTAAAATTCAGAGGAAAAAAGATTGAATTTAATTAAGGATAAGCTTGCCGAATCACTTAAATCGGTATTGCCCATAGCCCTGATAGTGCTTGGGTTAAGCATAACAATAGTGCCGATCTCAACCGGAGATATGTTCTTATTTTTAGTGGGAATAGCATGTCTGGTGTTTGGTATGAGCCTGTTTACCGCCGGTGCTGAGATGTCTATGCAGCCTCTCGGCTCTAAGATCGGTAATACCGTCGGCGGAAGCAAAAAAATATGGCTGATAGCTCTTGTCAGCTTTATAATAGGAATTCTCGTGACCATATCCGAGCCCGACCTGGTTATTCTTGCCGAGCAGGTGTTTGGCAAGGGCAGCGGACAGGATAAGCTGCTTATACTCACCGTTTCGGTGGGCGTGGGCATATTCCTGATGATCGCAGTAATGCGTATCGTCTTTAACTGGAGCCTTACGGCTATAATGATCGCCTTTTATACCATAGCCTTTGTTCTCGGCTTCCTTGTGGATAAGAGCTTCCTTCCCCTGGCATTTGACTCGGGCGGAGTAACCACCGGCCCTATGACCGTGCCCTTTATCATGTCCATCGGCGCAGGTGTTTCTATGTCTAAAACCAAGGGCGACGACCGTGGCGACTCCTTCGGTATCACAGGCCTGTGCTCTATCGGTCCGATTATCGCCGTGCTGGTGCTCGGCATCGTTATGAAGGTAAAGGATCTTACCCCCACCCCCGTGGAAAACGAGGTGTTTGATAATACCAAGGAGGGTGTTGATAGATTTATTCACGGCTTTGGCGAGCATATTATCGACGTGTTTGTCGCCCTCGCCCCCATTATTCTCTTCGCTGTACTGTTCCAGCTGTTGACCAAGGCCTTTAATAAGGCGCAGATCATCAGAATGGTTATAGGTATCCTGTACGTTCTCATCGGCCTGGCTATATTCCTCACCGGCGCAAACGTGGGCTTCGTTCCTACCGGTTTTACTATTGGCAAGAGCCTTGCGGCCATCAACGGCGGCTGGCTGCTCGTGCCTATAAGTATGCTTCTCGGCTACTTTATCGTAAAGGCCGAGCCCTCGGTATACGTGCTTAACAAGCTGGTTGAAACCATGTCTGCCGGCGCCATTTCGGGCAAGACAACCGGCCTCGGTCTGTCTCTCGGTGTATCTGCGGCTCTCGGACTTGCGGCGTTGCGTATTCTCACCGGTGTAAGCATTCTCTGGTTCCTGATTCCCGGATATATTCTCGCCCTTACCCTCAGCTTCTTCGTGCCCAAGATATTCGTCGGTATTTCCTTCGACTCGGGTGGAGTTGCCAGCGGTACCATGATGAGTGCCTTTGTTCTGCCCCTCTGTATGGGCGCATGTGAGGCCATTGGCGGAAACGTTATGACCGATGCCTTTGGCTGCGTTGCATTCGTTGCTATGGCTCCTATTATTACCATTCAGCTCACCGGCTTTGCATATAAGGTAAAGGCTGAAAGCCGTGTGCGTAAGTTTGTTTCTGCATCCGAAACCTTTATAGATTACGAATACGACCGTGACGTGCACAGAAGCAACGTCTATACCAAATATATGGAAGAGGAGGGAAACAACCGTGGCAACAAGAAAACCGGCGCAAGAAAATAACCGTGTAAAGCTCCTTATCGGTATAATTAACAAAGAGGATGAGCAGAGATTTACCGAGATAGTAAACGAGTGTGCCACCGCAGTGCATTTTTCGGGCGTTGGACACGGCACGGCAAGATCGGCATATATGAACTACTTTGGCCTCGGCGAGGTTGAAAAGCGTATGACCCTCTCTCTTATTCCCGCCACCGCCGAGCATAATATCCTCAATGCCATCGGTCACGGCCTTAAGCTCTATCTCGTGGGCAGGGGAATTGCATTTACCACACCCCTGTCGGGTATCTCTAATATTATCAACGATGCCATTCTTTCGGGCGTTGATAAGCCCGACCGTCCTACCGGCCGCCGAGCCCCAATTTCAAAGAAAAAGGAGAAACAGACCATGCACGAGCTTGTAATTGCCGTTGTAAATACTAAATATACCGATATCGCTATCGATGCGGCGAGAGCCGCAGGCGCAACCGGCGCAACCGTTTTCCATACCAAGAGCATTAGCAATGACAGGGCGGAGCAGAGCATCGGTACCTCTATCAGCCGTGAAACCGACAGCATACTCTTGCTCACTACCCTGGAGTATAAAACCAAGATTATGGAGGCGGTACGTGATGCGGCAGGTCTTAAGACCGAGGGCGGCGCAATCATCTTCTCCCTTCCTGTAGACGACCTTGTAGGCGTTGGCCGATTCGAGGACTATGTCGACGGCGAGGAAAACCTTTAATCTTAGGATAATCCTCCGATAGCGTTGCTTCATTTAGGTATAACCGAATAAAAATAAAATAAAAAAGAGAAAACCGCAGGTTTTCTAACCTTGGATTTTCTCTCGAAGAATAATATTTATGGCAGAGGCACTTACTGAACGGCGCCTCTGCCTTTTTTTATGACTAAATGAAGTAGTAGCTTTTCTTTTTTAGAAATCCTCAATGTCGTAAAGCAGACATTGGTCTACGGGTATGAATATTTCGTCGGGCTCGCCGCTAAAGCGCTCTTTGCGCCTTTCCTCGGGGGTTCTTTTCCTTCTGCCGAATCTAAACTCGCCGTCGGACTCGGTGGAATTATCAAGATCCGCAAACTCGAATCTCTGTCTTATCTTAGAAATGCCGTCGGTGACACGCTTTTTAATCTTCATTATCTTTATTCTGATAATATGAAGTATTACCTCTACGATTATCTTGAAGATAAGGAATATAAGACCTAGGAAGGCCGCAATGATTGCAAAGGGGGAAACCGAGCGTATGGCGGTAACGAGCACGTATATAGCTGTCAGAGCGGTGACCGTTCTTGCCACCAGTCGGAAGTTCTTGTAATATCTCTTAAGTCGCTTGATCTGTCTGCCTCTTTTTCTGCTCGACATGCGTAGCACAAGGTAGACTATCATAAAGATCGCCGTCATTATTGCGAGAATAATATTTATAGCCTGAATGCCCACACCGTTCATGATAGAGAACAGCAGGTATATAAGATATATGCCGTATACCATCATATTAAATGATACCGACAGGTTACGGAACACTCGGCTTACGCTGAGCACAACGACGCTTTGCTTCTTTTCCTCTGTATTTTCTTGGCTGTTTTTTCTTCTGTTAAATAACATTTTATCTCCGTTTTATTTCATGCTGTAATTCCCATTAATTTTACCATAAAATAGAGCAAATGGCAAGAGGAAAAGTATATTTTTTTGCCCCAGGGACAGAATAAATTAAAAAGGAGGAAATATGTGTACAGCAATAAGATTTAACAAGGATTTTTTTGGTAGAACGCTTGATTTTGAGCGTTCCTTTGACGAGGAGCTGATTATAACTCCCAGGGAGAGTGTAAGGCTTCTTGATTCGGTAAACCGCTACGCCATAATGGGCATCGGAGCTGTTTGGGAGGGGCATCCCCTTTATTTTGACGGTGTAAATGAGTGGGGACTTGCCTCTGCGGCCCTGAATTTCCCGGGATATGCATCTTACGGTAGCAAAGGAGAGGGCAGAGCTGTGGAATCGGGTAGGCTGATATCATTTATTCTCGGCTTCTGCCGCAGCGTAAGCGAGGCGAGGGATATGCTTGGGAGTGTTGAAATTATAGCCGATGAAGGGGCGGCGCCGCTGCACTGGATAGTGTGCGACGGCCGTGAGGCGATGGTGGTGGAGTCGGTTGCCGATGGACTTAAGCTATACGACAATCCTGTGGGTGTGCTGACAAATTCGCCCCCCTTTCCTTATCATCTGACCCGGCTTGCCGACATCTCGCACCTTACCCCGACCTCGCCTACCTCTGCCGGCGTGGGCACTCGGATTTATTCCAGAGGCATGGGCGCTATCGGTCTGCCCGGGGACTTTTCCTCATCGTCACGCTTTCTTCGTGCATCCTTTATTCGGGAGCGCTCGCCTCTGTCTGAGGATAGGTCTGAAGCTGTAAATATGGCGTTTGATATTTTATCCTCTTTGTCGGTTCCTCGGGGCTGTGTTATTACCGATGACGGTGAGATAGCCTACACCAGATATACCGCAGTTATAGATATGGCCGAGCCGGGCTATTACCTGACCACCGCCTCCTGCCGTACAGTCGGTCGAATCTCGCTTACAGAAGAGATGATGACATCCGACCATATTATAACAAGGCCTATGTATCTTGAACCTCATTATATCGATATATAAAAAAGGGCGACGGAAATATCCGTCGCCTAATTCTTTTTATCTGTTCTTAAGTATTTCTCTTGCTTTAAGTATGGCAATTTGGGTTTTCGCATCGGTTATCTCGCCCGACATGACCATACCGTACAGCTCATCCAGGGTGTAGTATTCTACGTCGAGAAATTCACCGCTGTCAAGATGGCTTTCACCCAGGCTGATGCCCTCTGCCATATATACGTGTATTACCTCGTTAATAAGCGCAGGGGAGGGGACTATGCTTCCAAGATAGGTGTATCTGTCGGCCGCCGCGCCGGTTTCCTCACGCAGCTCTCGCTTCGCTCCTTCAAGCGGTGGCTCATCGGGGGTATCAAGCTTGCCTGCGGGTATCTCAAGCATAACTCTGCCGTGGGCATAGCGGAACTGTCTTTCCATTATAACCCGTCCGTCGTCAAGGATTGGAATAACCGCCGCCGCACCGTTGTGCAGGCTGATCTCACGCACACTCTCACTACCGTCGGGCAAAATTATTCTGTCACGCACCACGTGCAGCGCCACGCCCTTGAATATTTCCTCACGGCTTATCTGCTTTTCTATAAGGTTACTCATGCTTTTTACCTCTTGATAGATTTTCAGCCCATTTTCTGATCCTCGCTGTATCTAATTGGGCAAGTATAACTGCGACGAGAACGATGGCGCATCCGATATATTCACGGCCGATCATACGCTCATTAAGAACCATTGCGGCAAATATTGCGCCAAATACCGATTCCATAGACAGTATTATGGATGCAACGGTGGGGTCCACGTCCCTTTGCCCTATTATCTGCATGGTGTATCCCATGCCGCTGGAGAAAAGGCCTAGATAAAGCACCGAGGGGAGTATGTCTGCTATAACCGCTAATTCAACACCGGGCTCAAATATAAGGGCAATAATGCCGTTTAACAGGAATGCCACTACAAACTGTATAAATGACATTCTCACACCGTCGCACCTTTGCGAATATCGGTCTACAACGATTATATGCACCGCAAATATAATTGCGCACACCAGCACCAGCAGGTCGGATAATTCTAAGGTGGCGCCCGGCTTTATGCATAGCAGAAAGAAGCCGAGTATGGCTATTGGAATGCTGATTATAACTGTTAAACTAGGTTTTTTGCCAAGTAAAGTTGACATTATTGGTACTGCAACTACATAAAGTGCGGTGATAAAGGCAGCCTTGCCTGCATCAGTGCCGCCGCCGAGGCCGTACTGCTGAAATGCGGTAGCCGCTGTAATTATTACGCCGAGCATCGCTCCGCTGATAAGCTCGTGACGGTTAAAATCGAGGAAAAACAGCTTCTGCCTTGATGCGCCCCTCCCGTTCTTTGTTAGTCTGTCGGTAATCGGCATTACACACAGGAGGAACACCGCCGCAAAAAGACTGCGCAGCATTCCTACCGAAAAGGGCGGAATGACCGAGGCATCCTTCTGAAAAACGAAGGCGAGTCCCCAGATTATTGTAGTTGTTATAAGTAAAGTATATGCTATTTGTTTTTTCATATTAAAAGGTTTGTTGGCTTATCCTTTTTTCCATGTGTTGGGGCTGAAGAGGATAAGCATGGGGAAGAGCTCGAGTCGGCCTGCAATCATAGTGAAGGTCATAACCAGCTTTGAGAAGCCCGAGAAGTGGGCGAAGTTCGCGGTAGGACCGACAGCTGCAAGGCCGGGGCCTATATTGTTAATGGTTGCGGTGACTGCTGTAAAGTTGGTTACCAGATCCTTGTTATCCAGCGAGATAAGCATCAGCGCACCTACGAACACAAGAATGTAGCATGCCAGATATGCGTTTACCGAGCGTACAACCTCACGGTCTACGGGGCGCTTGTCAATGGTGATCTGCTTAACCTGTCTTGGGTGGATAAGGGTGTTGATCTCTCTTACAAAGCCCTTGAAGGCGATAATAAGCCTCGATACCTTCATACCGCCGCCCGTACTGCCTGCACATGCGCCTATGAACATTACCAGCACCAGTATGGTCTTGGAAAGCCCGGGCCAGAGGTCAAAGTCGGCTGTAGAGAAGCCAGTCGTGGATATAAGCGATGCAACCGAGAAGGCCGCATCTCTCAGGGCGTCGGTCACAGCCTTGCCCTCTGCAAGGTAGGTCTGATAAATATTAAGCGTTATAATTCCGATTGCCGTCGCCACGATAAGCACAAAGGCGCGCACCTCAGAGTTAATAGCATCACGGAACTTCAGCTTAAGTATGAGATAGTAGGAGTTGAAGTTGATAGAGAACACCAGCATGCCCACTGTAACTATAACCTGCTGAAGGGCAGAGAAGGAGGCAAAGCTGTCGTTCCTGAAGCCAAAGCCACCGGTTCCTGCGGTGGCAAATGCGGTGTTTATCGCATCAAACAGGCTCATACCGGATACAAGCAAAACGATTAACATTATCACCGTCAGGGAGAGGTAAATAGAGTAGAGTATTACTGCGGTGTGCTTTACTCTTGGCACAAGCTTGGACACCTCGGGGCCGGGAGATTCGGCACGCATGATATGCATGTTCTGGCCGCCGCCAAGGGGGAGAAATGCCATGATGAATACCAGCACTCCCATACCACCTATCCAGTGGGTAAAGCTACGCCACATCAGTATTGCCTTGGGCAGAGATTCTACCTCGGTGAAAATACTTGAGCCGGTGGTGGTAAAGCCTGCTGTTGTCTCAAACAGGGCGTCTATAAAGCTGGTGGTAGAGCCGCTGAAAATAAAGGGCAGTGCGCCAAATACCGAAAGTATTATCCAGCACAGAGATACGATAACAAATCCCTCACGGGCGTATATCGTAGTGTCCTCGGGCTTTTTCCTTACGCAGAGCCAACCGATACCGAGGCAGATAATGCCTGTTATGGCAAAGGCAAGCAGCGTCATCCACTCGCCGTAGCATACGGCGGTTATCATGGGGATAAGGAAGAATGCCGCCTCGAACATCAGAAGCCAGCCCAAGGTGTATTTTATCATTCGATAATTCATAAACCGGGCTCCTTATCTTAAAATATCCTTGATGTCCTTGATGGCAAGGTGCTTTGTAATAACAACAACAGTGTCGCCGGGAATAATAACGTCCTGACCACGGGGGGTGATCTGTATTCTTCCACGTCTGATTGCGGCGATAAGCACACCGTCCTTAAGCGCCAGATTCATAAGCGGCTTGCCTACTATGGGCGATCCCTCGCTTACGGTAAATTCCGCCGCCTCTACCTGACCCTTGATGATGTTGTACACCGTCTCCAGGTTAGACCCACGGGTGTTCTTTATCGCTCTTACGTATCCGGTGATAGTGTCGGCGGTAATATTCTTCGGGTAGATGATAGAGTCCAGCTCCAGCTGGGTGATAATATTATCAAAATCTATTCTGTTGATCTTGGTGATAATCTTGCCTGCGCCCGATTTCTTTGCAAACAACGAGAGGAGTATATTCTCCTCGTCAATTCCCGTCAGGGCAACGAAGGCATCTGCGGTTGCAATTCCTTCTTCACGCAGCACGTCCTCGTCGGAGGGATCTGCGTTTATGACTGTCACCTTCTCAAATTCGGTTGCCAGCTGGTTGCATCTGTCAATATCCTTTTCAACCACGGTGCAGGATATGCCCGAGTTTTCCAGCAGCTCGCAGAGGTAATAGGTGATAGGACCACCGCCTACGATAAGGGCATCCTTAATGGGCTGAATCTTGTAGTCTATCTTTTTGAAGAAGGCCTTTGCGCCTGCGGGGGCTGCGATGATAGAAACCACGTCCCTCTCTTCAAAGACAAAGTTACCGTTTGCGATAAAGACCTCTTCGCCACGCTCAATGGTGCAGAAGGTTACCGAGGATTTGAATTTAGATGCTACCTCTCTGATAGACATACCCACGATCTTACAGCCGTCTGGCAGCTTGAACTTAAGCAGTTCTACTCGTCCCTTGGCAAATGTTTCAATCTTAATTGCCGAGGGGAAGTTAAGTATTCTGGATATTTCTCTCGCCGCCGCCTGCTCGGGGTTGATTACCATCGCCAGACCAAGCTCGTTCTTGAAGTAAGGGGCGTCCATGTTATATTCGGGATTTCTCAGTCTTGCTATGGTACGGCAGTTAGATGACTTCTTCGCCACCAGACAGGACAGCAGATTAAGCTCGTCGTTGCCGGTAACTGCAATAAGCAGGTCTGTGCGGTCCACTCCCGCATCCTTCTGTGTGGATCTGGATGCTCCGTTGCCGATTACACCCATAATATCCAGCTTGTTTGCTATAGCTTTAACCTTTACGGGATCCTGGTCAATTACGGTAACGTTGTTGCCCTCGGCATTGAGCTGCGCCGCCAGGGTCGATCCAACCTTTCCGCATCCCACTATGATTATTTTCATTCGGAATACCTCCGCCTTATAATATCTCAATATATAATATATCAATTTATATTATAAACGCATAAAAATATTTTGTCAAGTGATAGAAGCTATGTTGTTTCGCTAAGAAATAATTTACTTGACACACAGGCTATGGAAATGTATAATAAAAGTGTAAATTGAAAAGGAGAAGAGCAATGAAACGATTTATTTTATTATTTCTCGTGACACTTATTTCCATATATTTGTTAGCCTCCTGCGACTTTATCCTGCCCGACGGCGGTGATACCGGTAGCGACGGCTCGGATAATCAGTCTCCTGATGATAACGGTACGACCAACCTCACTCCGCCTGCAGATAACAATGATCAGGACGGTGATGACAGCGGTGAAGCCCCCGTGCATAGCCACGCATTTGGACCGTGGCAGACCGTAACCGAGGCTACCTGCGGTGCCGACGGTACTATGGAGCGCAGCTGTGAGTGCGGTGAAAAGGAAAGCAATACTATCGATGCCACAGGAAATCATACCTTTGGTGATTGGCAGACCTTAACCGAGGCAGGCTGCTTTACCGAGGGGGCTAAAGAGCGTAGCTGTGCGTGTGGCGAAAAGGAAAGCGACAGTATCCCTGCCATTGGCTCTCACTCTCCCGGTGCTTGGGTCGTAACCTCCATGCCCGACGATACTACCGACGGCCTTGTTTGCAAGTCCTGCAGTCTTTGTGGCGAAAGCCTTGAGGAGATAGCTCTGCCTCACGGTGTCAGTTATAATGATGCATCCGAATTTGCATATTCTGTTAATCCCGACGGCGACAGCTGTACTGTAACCAAGTATCTTGGTGGCAATTACTCTGTATCCGTTCCTTACGTTATTGACGGCTATCTTGTTACCGCTATCGGTGACGATGCGTTTTATGAAGCAAGCATTACGCACTTTACCATGCCCGACAGCGTTAGATATATCGGTAACAGCGCTCTTTACGGCAACAGAATTGACAACGTTTATATCTCCAAAAACGTAACCGAGATCGGCACCCGTGCCTTTGGTCGTTGCAGAAGCCTTACCGCTATTAACGTTGATAGCGAGAATGAGTATTATGCATCTGTAAACGGTGATCTCTATACCAAGGACGGTAAGATACTGCTTCAGTATGCCATAGGCAAGACTAAAACGAGCTTCACTGCTCCCGAGGGTGTGACGGTCATTAGCGCAGGAGCCTTCGAGGACAGCCAGTACCTTAAAAACGTTACCCTTTATGAGGGTGTTCAAAGCATTGAAAAATCAGCCTTTGAGGGTTGCAGCGCACTTCAGTATATTATTCTTCCCAATGGGCTTACCGACATTGGTGATTCCGCCTTCTCGGATTGCAGGGCGCTCAACTCTGCCAAACTTCCAGAGACACTCGTTAATATCGGCAGATATTGCTTCTACGGATGTGAGTCGCTTAGTATAAAGACCCTGCCAAGCAGCCTTGAGAGTGTAGGTTTCTCCGCGTTCTACGGATGTAAGATACCTAACTACAATCTTCACGACGGCGCATTTTATCTTGGTAACGACACCAACCCTTACCTTATCCTTATGAAGGCAAAAAATACCGAGATCACCTCCCATAGCGTGCACCAGGATACTAAGCTGATTTACGGCGATGCCTTTATATCCTGTACCTCGTTTACAAGCATAACTATCCCCGACGGTGTTAAGTTTATAGGTGAAAGAGCCTTTAGTAGCTGTAGCGCACTGACCAACGTGGTTATACCCGATAGCGTAAGCTTCCTTGGATTTTCCGCATTTGGATATTGCACCTCTCTTAAGACCGCGCATCTCTCTGCCGGCCTTACCGAAATCAGTGGCAGTCTGTTTTATGGCTGTAGATCTCTTGTCAGCGTCTATGTTCCCGATAGTATAACCGTTATGGGTGACACCGCATTTGTCGGCTGTAGCGAATGCACACTTTACTACGGCGGCAGCGAGGGTGATCTGTTCGTTGACCCGGAGTCCGAGGGAAATATAACCATAATATATAATCATAAATGATTTTTATGTAATCAAATAAATGAGGGACTGTCTCGATGAGGCAGTCCCTTAACTTTATATTATTCTGTTGTATAGTTGTCGAAATATCCCTGAATGTGGACAATAGGTGTACCCTTGTCGCCCGATCCGGAGGTAAGGTCACACAGAGAGCCGATAAGGTCGGTAAGACGTCTGGGGGTTGTACCCTCGGATGCCATTTTGCCAACAAGGTTGGCGTCCTTCTTCTCGATCTCCTGCTTGATAGCCGCCTTTAATTCCTCGCCCGAGAGGGAGGCAAAGTCGTTGTCCGCAAGGTACTTAAGCTTAAGCTCGTTAGGTGTACCCTCCAGACCCTCGGTATATGCGGGAGACACAACCGGGTCTGCCAGCTCCCATATCTTGCCTACGGGATCCTTAAACGCACCGTCACCGTAAACCATGACCTCGACCAGCTTGCCTGTTGCCTTAAGCACTCTGTCCTGAATATCCTCTACCAGACCCTGACAGTCACGGGGGAAGAGCTTAACCTGCTCCTCGGTAGCCTTGTTAGAGCCGAGCAGACCGTAGCTCTCGTTATATCCCGAGCCGTTTACGGGTGCAGAAAGTATCTCGTCAAGACCGTATACGGTTTCGCCGCCGTTTGCAAGAAGAATTTTTCTTGTTCTCTGTCTTGTGTGAATGTCACAGTACAGCACGTTCTTTGTATAGCTTAAAATTGCCTTGGGATTGTTGGCAAAGACGATCTCACACTCTGCGCCCTCGCCACGGATAAGGCTCTCGTAATATTCAACGTAGTCAACACCGGTGAAGCGGTGCTTCTCATAGCCGAAATGCTGGCGATAGCTCTGAAGATCAAGCACGTCGCGGTAGGGATCAATGCCCTTTTCGTCAAGCGCATCAAGGCTTACAAGGTGGTTTCCAACCTCGTCGGAAGGGTAGGAGAGCATAAGCACAACCTTTTTTGCGCCTCTTGCAATGCCCTTAAGGCAGATAGCAAAGCGGTTACGGCTGAGGATGGGGAAGATAACACCCACGGTTTCTCCACCGAACTTTGCCTTAATATCCTCTGCAATGTCGTCAACCGTCGCATAGTTGCCCTGCGCTCTTGCAACGATAGCCTCTGTCATTGCAATAATATCACGGTTGCGGATCTCGTATCCTTCGCTCTTTGCCGCATCTAAAACCGATGCGGTAACTATTTCAGCCAGGTTATCTCCGCTTCTGATAATAGGCGCTCTCACGCCTCTGGAAACTGTACCTATCATACGGCTCATAATAATTTCTCCCTTCGAAAAAACGAAAATTCTCACAATACTATTATACCAAAGCATTGTGACTTTGTAAAGTGATTTTTTAAGAAAAATAAAAAAGCGCCACAGAAATATTATCTGCGGCGCTCGGTTTTATTTCTTTAAATTTTTAAGATGTTCTCTGACCTCGGATATGAAGGATCCTGTGCTGAATTTTTCAAGACAAATGGCGTAGCACTCCTCAAGCAGCTCGGTCGCCTTTTCGCATAAGCCGAGGTCGCTGTAGGTTACGGCAAGCTCCTTTAGTGCGTTGATCGTGTCGTATTTACCTTCGCCGTGTTTGTTGAGATTAGTTAAATAAAGCTTCTCAAGCATCTCACGGGCCTTCTCGTTGTTATTAACGTCGCGATAGGAATATGCAAGATTTTCCAAAGCTATAATTGTGTTTGGATGACTATCGCCTGCTAACTCACAGTATACGTCATATACCCTTTCAAAAAGCTCAACCTCCTTTTCGTAGTCCTCAAGGCAGGCATAGGTAACTGCGAGGTTGTCCATAGACGTAAGGGTGACCAGATTTTTTTCTCCGTACATTCTCATATACATCGAATATGCCGATTTAAACAGCTCCAGCGCCTCATTATAATAGTCAAGATTGCGATAGGTAAATGCGAGATCGTGTAGCGCCGCCTGAGTGTCATCGTGCTCTTTGCCATACAACTTATCCGTCAGCTCATATACTTTTTTCTTAAGTGGTAGTGCTTTGCACTCTTCACCAAGGCTGTCATAGTCGGAAATTATTTTGCCGAGCAGCTTTATCATCTCCGGGTTATCCTCGCCAAGTGCCTTACACCTTATGCGGTAAAGCCTCTCCTTGACCTCCACCGCCTTTTGCGTTTCTCCAAGCTTGTCATAACTGTCTGAAAGATTAGTAAGCGAGGAAATGCTGTCCTTATGATCCTCGCTCAGCAGGCTGCATCTTTTATCCACACTTTTTTCAAACACTTCGGCTGCCAGCTCGTAATCTCCTGCGTTATAGGAGGTAACGGCAATGTTGTTAAGAACTATCAGCATGCGCAGATTGTCACCAATAAATGTCTGACAGTATGCATTATACGCCTTCTTACAAAGCTCGCGCGCTTTTCCCATGTCTTTTATGAAAAAATAGTCGGATGCCATATCAACAAGGCAGGCAAGGGTATCAATATGTCCTTCGCCCAGCGACTTACTTCTGCAGCCGTACACTCTTTCGCCAAGCTCAATAGCCTTATTGTAGTCCCGGATGCTTCTGTAATCATAGGCAAGGTTGTTAATGGATATAAGTGTGCTCGGGTGATCCTCGCCAAGCAGGTCGCTGCTTAAGTTACATACCCTTTCGCGGATTTCAATCGCCCTATTGTGTTCGGCCATTTTGCTGTAGGTGCTTGCTAGGTTGTTAAGCACTGCCAGGGTGCTCGGGTGGTTTTCACCGTGTAGCTCGCGTCTGGCGATATAAATCTGCTCATTTATCTCGGCGGATTTTTTATAGTCGCCGATATCGTGGTAATAGCCTGCAATACCGAGGCGCGCCGAAAGTGTTTTGGGATGATTTTCACCGTGCAACTTTTTGTTTATGTTATAGCACCTTTCGTAAAGCTCGTATGATTTTTCATAGTTTTCGACTATAGAATAGGTTGCCGCAAGGTTGCTAAGAACTGCCAGCGTTTCTTCGTGCTCCTCACCAAGGGTAGCACAGTTTGCGTTATAAACCTCTGCAAAAGCTTCGATAGCGCGCATGTAATCTCCCATATGGTAGAAATCGGATGCTAAGAATAAAAGTATATATCCTATATCGCGCATGGTTGTGTTGGGACTGTCCTTGGTTATTGCCAAAAGTTTTAAATGAAGCTCATGTGCCTTTTTGTAGTTTCCGGCATTTCCGTAGGCAGAGGCAAGGTGGTCAAGGGTGGAAACAGAGATGGGTGCCTTTTCACCATGGGTGTCACAGCAGCATCTGTATGCTTCCTCCAAAGTATCTACCGCCTCTTGGTAACGTCCAAGCGAGGAATAGGAGATAGCCAGATTGTTAACCGATCTTAAGGTATCGATATGCTCCTCGCCAAGCTCTTTTGTATAATAATCTGCCAGACGTTTAGCCCATTTCAATGATTCGTTATAATCAAGTGTAACCTTGTTGCCGCTTCGGTACATATCGTACAGCTTTTTCATCGCCTCGGCCAGATTCTCCTCGGCAGCCTTGGTAATAAGCGACAGGCTTCGCTCAACGTCCACCTCAACGTCTATGCCGTCTAGATAGGCGAGTCCGATAAGGAAGTTGTGCTCGGGATTGTTCTCATTCTCTGAGATTGCGATTCTCTTGATAGAATCAAACAGGATTTCTTTAAAGCAGCTGTCATAGGTATGCACAGGATCTGGAATCTCCTCATATTTTGCCTTAAGCTCCTCACGGTCGGTTTCCTCCATTTCGGTAGGGAGGATAGTCTTTCCTGACGTCCTTGCCGCAGGGTACTCAACCTTCATAACAAAATTAGGCCCTATCTTGCCCTCGTGCTCTACGTATTCGAGCAGGTTCGGGGTTACCAGCAGGGTGAACAGCTTACTTTTATCCATCGCCTTTTCGATGTTTTTAACAAAGCTCTCACCTGGGATAAGAAATTCATCATACCAGATAGCTATATCGTGGCAGCCGGGGATGTTATGTATGATTTTCATCAGCTCGTTGGCATATCGACGGTCCTTTTTGCGGTAGCTTAAGAAGATATAAGCGTCAAATGCCGCTCTGACACGCTTCGCCATCTCGTCGGAGATAAGAATCGACTCTAAATATTTTTTCAGCTTTTCCTCATAGCTTATCTCGGTTTTGTCGGTACTGAAGGGGGAAATATATTGCCTTTCGCCAAAATTTTTGGTCAGCGAATAAACCGCATCGATTCCCGACTCCATCATAAAGGGGAGAATTGGGATATTTTTCTTTTTTGCGTATGCAATATCCACCTGCATAGCTCTGTTCGGCTCGTTCATAAGGCGGTGCGTTACCGGGACGACAAACAGGTTTGCTCTGCCCAGGTCGGTTTCCATGTTTTGAAGATCATGGTCCTCGCTCATATCTGGGGTGTAAAAGATAGCGGGCTCGTGTGTTGCGAAAATATCCTCGCAAATCATGTCGAAATACTTTTCAAAATCCTCGGGATGACAGGTAAAATACACCCTCGGTTTGCCGTGGGGCTCTGCGTTTCCTTTTGTTTTAAACTTGATTTCCGCCATAATAACCTCCGTCGTCAATGCTTTGATAATTTATTTTAACACACCATAACTACTGTTGTCAAGTAAAAACATTATATTGCACATCTTGTGCCCAAAGAGCAAAAAATACAAAAAAACGGCTAAAATGTAAATAATAAATTACAAAATAGCCGTTGTTTTAAAAAAATAATTACTTCTTTAATGCTTTCTTTATTGCTTCAAATGATTCATCGCTAATGTGATGCTCGATTTTGCATGCGTCGGCAGAGGCGATTTCGCTGTCCACTCCCAGCGAAACAAGGAAGTCTGTCAGCACGTCGTGGCGGTCGTAGATCTTCTGTGCCGTCTCTCTGCCTGTGTCGGTGAGGCTGATGTAGCCGTCCTTGTCAACGGTGATATATTCGCCCTTTTTCAGCAGACCGATAGCCCTGCTTACGCTGGGCTTGGAGAAGCCCATATACTCGCACACGTCGATAGAACGCACGTGCGTATTCTTTTTTGACAGTATTAATATCGTTTCAAGGTACATCTGACCCGATTCCTGAAGGTTCATACGGCCCCTCCTTTTCTATAAGTATATATAGCATAGCATACTTTTAGAAAAAAATCAAGGCTACTTATAAAGAAAAATAAAACCGACCACAAGGGTCGGCGGAACTAGGGTATTCCTGTTCGCTATGCGAACGTAAGATTTTTCGCTTCGCCGCTGGTGAGCGAGCTCACCGACGGCTGCCGCTCAAATGCGAACCCAATTCTTGCCAAATGGCAAGAAGCTGTGTGAGAATCCGCGGTTATGCAGCCAAAAGAAAGAAAAACAGACCATCATGTGATGGTCTGTCTTCCTTTGGCAGCGGAACTAGGATTCGAACCCAGACATACAGAGTCAGAGTCTGCTGTGCTACCTTTACACAATTCCGCTATTGCTTTAACGCTCGTATATTTTAGCACAAAGTAAATGGTTTGTCAAGTGCTTTTTTGAATTTTTTTAGTCTTTTTATTAAAATAGTGAAATATTCCCTTAATATATTATGGATTGGTCTTGTCAAATCTGTGTTTTTATGCTAAAATAGAGCGTACAAAAACGAAAAAGGTGTATAAAAATGAAAAAAGGTAAGCTTTTACTTGAAATGTTTATCACTCTTTTTAAGATCGGACTCTTTACCTTCGGTGGCGGATATGCGATGCTGGCCCTGCTGGAAAGCGAGCTGGTGGAGAAGAAGGGCTGGATAAAAAAAGAGGAATTTCTCGACATGGTTGCCATTGCCGAGTCCACACCCGGACCTATTGCTATTAATTCGGCCACCTATGTCGGCTACAAAAGGGCAGGGGCGCTGGGCTCTGCCGCCGCAACGTTGGGCGTTGTTCTCCCATCCTTTATAATTATATTTGTAATTTCACTTTTCCTCGACGCCTTTCTAACCTTCGAGCTGG
This sequence comes from Clostridia bacterium, assembly GCA_017646745.1. Classification (GTDB taxonomy): domain Bacteria; phylum Bacillota; class Clostridia; order Oscillospirales; family CAG-272; genus UBA1740. The sequence goes on along the minus strand of JAGCLY010000047.1, from coordinate 21,663 downwards.
TGGGCTATGCCTTCCGTGGAATTCAGGCCTGTGTTGTGTATCTTATTCTTTCGTCGGGAATTAAAATGCTTAAGGGTGTGAAGAAAACCCCCATGTCTATTGCTATAATTTCGGTTGTGCTTATCTGCATGGTGGCCTTCTCGGTATTTTTGGTAAGCTTCTCCTCTATCTTCTATATTCTTATTTCCGGCGCTGTGGGACTGACGGTATACGGCATTTCCTGCGCAAAAGGTAAGAGAGAGGAGGGAAATAAGTAATGCATATTTTATTACAATTATTTCTCACCTTCTTTGAGATAGGCGCATTCACCTTTGGCGGTGGATATGCCATGATCTCGCTCGTCAGCGAAAAGGTGCTCGTTAACGGCTGGCTTACCGAGGCCGAGCTGCTTAATATGATTGCCGTGGCAGAGTCTACACCAGGTCCCATTGCTGTAAACATGGCTACCTTCGTAGGCTCAACTCAGGCCGGCATACTCGGATCAGCTCTGGCAACTCTGGGTGTTATTCTCCCCTCGTTTATTATCATTCTGCTCATCAGCGCGGTAATGAAAAACTTCCTCAAATATCATGGTGTACAGGCGTTTCTCAGCGGAGTTCGCCCCTGCGTTGTAGCTCTGATTCTCGGCACGTCGGTCAACATCGGCATGAGCACACTCGCAGGCTTTAAGTCGGTAGACGGACTCTCCTTTGACCCGGATATCCGTGCCATAGCCATATTTATTATCATTGCGGTGGCGGCACTTGGACTAAAAAAGCTTATGAAAAAGAAGCCATCGCCAATCATTCTGATACTGATTTCCGCAGTTCTCGGAATGCTTCTCTATTCAATTTAAAAGCGATGTAAAAGTGGTGGCAAACAGGCGCAAAAGTAGCGGATAGGCGCCAAAATCGCAAAAAAGTCAATGTAAACAAATGTTTGCAAACAAAAGTTTACATTATAAAGAAAACGGTCGAGGAAGACTTCCTCGGCCGTTTTTGCCCTTATAAACGCGCACGCATGCGCACGCGTGTATTAATATAATGTAGGAAAAGGTAAAACACGGGACACGGAGTGAGTAAACTGACCCCGGCACAAGGGTATGGAGATAGCCTATAAAAACGCCCGTTTTCCTTGAAAAATAAGGGTTTTCAGCCCTTTTTTAGCATCTTATCGTAAACATAAGTTTACAGAGAAACAGGCGAAATTCCTATTTATCGACGGATAAAATTGGTTCTCGAGCCTCTCTCGCTTGCGGGGACGGTCAGTGTCTGCTTTCCAAGAGAAATGCTTTTTGCAAGGAAGGCGGCGTTTCTGGCCAGATTTCTCATGCACTGCATTCCCTCCTCGTCAAGGGTGGCATCCTCTGCATTTGCTCCGTGAACCTGGTTCCAATAGGTAGAGCTTACCACCGGCATACCGGAGATGGTAAAGTACTTGTTAAGCACGTCAAAGGCTGCTGTGCATCCGCCTCGTCTTGCGCAGACAACGGCCGCGCCTATTTTTGTTCTCTTGTCGAAGGAGGCAGTGTAGAACAGTCTGTCAAGGAAGCAGATAAGCGTTCCCGACGGAGCAGCATAGTGCACGGGAGATCCGACTATAATTCCGTCGCTGTCCTCAAACTTCTTTGCTATCTCGTTCACCTCGTCGTCTATGATGCATTTTCCGCTTGTCCTGCAGGAGTAGCAGGCGAGACAGCCTCGGATGGGAAGATGGCCGACCTGTATTATTTCGCTGTCTACGCCCTCCTCCTTTAGTGTTCTTGCCACCTCGCTTAGCGCGGCATAGGTTGTTCCGTGCTTGTGTGGACTTCCGTTGATTAATAAAAGCTTCATATAATGCTCCTTTCGGCTGTTTTGTTTGATTTTGTATGCTTTTTATAGGATTTTTGATCTCTTAAAACAATTATAGCAGACAGTTTTGTGTATTTCAATAACAAAATTCGTGCTTTTTGCCCATAAACATGATGCAATTTTGTTTATTTTCACAATTTTTTCAAAAAAAATTAAAAATTATTAAATTTGTGCTTGAAAAACTTGAAAACCTGTGTTATAATAGGCCTGTGAATTTATAATTATACGCGTAATTTGTTTATATGTATTAAAAACGTTGAGGGGGACTTCGCTTGAGATGCTGCGACATTCAGCGTGTGATTGTTCTTGATTTACATAAAAATGTGCGCACATCACGGTGCGGACGAAGGGTCGGTGGCCTTATGAGCGTTATAATCGGAATTGATATTGGCGGCAGCAGCACGAAGATCGTTGGATTTTCGTCTAAGGGTAATGATTGGGAGCTTATTGAGCCCCAGATTATCAAGGCTAATGATCCTGTTACCGCAACCTATGGCGCCTTTGGTAAATTCACCGACGAGAATAATCTTGCTATATCCGATATATCCAAGGTTATGATGACCGGCGTGGGAGCCTCCCACGTGAAGAACAGCCTCTATGGCCTTAAGTGTCAGCGTGTTGCCGAGTTTGACAGCATCGGCAGGGGCGGCACATATCTTTCCGGCCTTTCCGAGGCGCTGGTTGTCAGCATGGGCACCGGCACTGCCATAGTGCATGCAAGGGCTGACGGTACTATGAAGTATCTCGGCGGCACCGGCGTTGGCGGCGGTACACTGATGGGTCTGTCAAAGCTTTTGCTTAACGCAGAGTCTATCGGCCACATTGAGAGATTTGCCGAGGGTGGCAGTCTTGATAACATTGACCTTCGCATTAAGGATATGACGGCGACCAATTCGCTTACCCAGCTTGAGGGTGATCTTACGGCGGCCAATTTTGGCAAGCTTTCTGACCTGGCCGGTAAGGAGGATGTCGCTCTCGGTATCATGAATATGGTATTCGAGACGGTGGGTATGGTTTCCATCTTCGCCGCAAGATCCGTTGGCGCAAGGGATATAATCCTTACGGGCAACGTTACACGTCTTGCCCATTGCAAACGTAAGTTTGACGAGTTTAATCATCTTGAGGTAGGGCGCGGGCTTAACTTCGTGATTCCCGAGCGCTCAAGATTCTCTACCGCAATAGGCGCAGCCATGATCGGAATGCGGTGGGGTGACAAATGAACATAATGCGCTTTGTTGTTCCCAAAAGTCTGGTTGAACACGTTACGGTGGATAGCACCGTGCGCCAGGCCTTTGAGAAAATGCGTTTCCACAGATACGTTGCCATACCGGTTATAGACGGTGCGGGCAGGTATGTCGGGACGCTCAGGAATGATGATATTTTTACGTATTTTCTTGACAGCGGCAGGTTTGACACACGTTCTGCTGAGCGAGATAAGGTCTCTGAGATTTTAGATACGGCTTACTCCCGTCCGGTCTATCACAACTCCTCTATGAATGAGCTTGTGGAAAAGCTTGGAGAGCACAATTTCGTTCCGGTTGTTGATGACCGAGGCTGCTTTGTCGGGATAATTTTACGAAGAGATATACTGAACTTTTTGTTCAGCAATTACATGGAAAATAATAAAGAAAAGGGGGGGAATTGATGGCAGATAAAGATAATGTGCCTATACAGGATCCCGAAAATCTTGAAAATAACATAGAAAATTCCGAGCCCATCGCAGAGGAGTCGGTTAACGAGGTAGCTGAAGCACCCGTTGATGAGACTGCCGAGGCGACTGTTGAGGAAGTTCCTGCTGAGGAAGTGACCGAAGAGGTAATCGAGGAAGCTCCCGCTGAGGAAGTAACCGAAGAGGTAATCGAGGAAGCTCCCGCTGAGGAAGCAATCGAAGAGCCTACCGAGGAAGCTCCTGCTGAGGAAGCGACTGAAGAGCCTACCGAGGAAGCTCCTGCAGAAGAGGCCGAGGACGAGGATGACTCTCACCTTGAGTTCAAAATCGGCGTTGGCGAGGATGGTGAGCTGTTCATCGAATCTGGTGATGAGGAAGAGGACGACGAGTCCGAGGATACTCCCGAGACCGAGGAAACTCCCACCTCACGCAGACGAGATGTAGAGCAAGAGGCTGTAGATCCCGAGGATCTGGTTATTCACGACGAAGTCGTGGATGCTATCATCTCCGAGGGCGCAAGACTTACCAACAAGGAGTCCAGCCTTAAGGCTTACATGAAGCACAGCAAGAATGCTATCAGGAATTTTGAGGCAGCTGTTAAGCTGGGCCAGCGCTCGCTTGACAACAACCGTGATGACAAGGAAGCACCTGCTATCCTGGTCGGCATTATCAAGATTTGCGGCAAGATCCTTGAGATCAAGTGCAATAACCTGGAAAACCTTGTGAGGGTAAGAGCTCACAACTATATTAAGGGGGCGCGACATGCGCTTCACTACGAGATTGATAGGTATAACGAGCTTGTTATAAATTATGCTTCTCTTACCGGAGAGCAGTTGACAAGACTTTCTACCTTCCTTCCCGAGAACATTGCCTCGGGTAGATCGCTAGCTGTAGTTCCTAAGCTTTCTTATGTTGAAAACTACGTTCAGCTTTCCTCCGATGCAGATAATAACGGCGCAAGCACAATGGTAATCACTCCTGCGTATACCGCAGATGATCTGCTCGGATGCATCAAGCTGCCGAAGAGCAAGATGGCCTGCTCGTCTTACATTCGTAAGATCAACAGAGCTATCAAGAAGGTTACACGTGAGCGCACCAGAATTAACAAGCTTATTTCTTATAACAGAGTTTCTCGCAAGAGATACGACAGCCAGCTTCGCAGTCTTGAGGCCAGCACACCCGTAGCTCAGCGTGCAACCGAGGAATATAAGAACAAGGTATTTGCAATCAGCCTTAAGTACGGTCAGAAGCTTTCTGGCATAAAGACAATTAAGACCAGAAACGCATTTGCGAGAACAGGTATTAATCTTGTCGTTAACCGTATGGCTCTTGAAAGAGAGAGGTTGATGCTGGCATACGAGTGCATGCGTGTTGTTTACCGTGAGGGCACCCGTACACAGCGCAAGGATGCGACCAGACTGTTTGAGGAGGCTATCCGCTCCTACAATCACACCGTTGATCAGACAGCGAGAGTAACAGGCACTTACTTCGATAAGCTGCCCGACGCTCTTATAGAATATGCGTGCAGGGGCGAAGAGTTCGAGCTTCCCGCAATCGCATACAAGCGTACTCTGGTTGAGCAGGTCGGCTCTGAGTCAAGACAGATCAGCATGGCTCTTAGCCACGAGATTGCCCCCGATGAGGAGGCCTATGCTGAGAATTCCTCCAGAATCCTTGAGCGCCATGGCAATATCAGAAGCACCGATGTTCTGTCCGATGAATCTGTAATCGTTGACAGAGCCTCCGCCATAGCAAAGGTTATGCTCGAATCTCTGAACGAGTCTGCAGATCTGGTTATCACCGCAGATGAGCTTGAGCAGTTCGAGATTAAGAGCCGCAGAGCCTCAAGGTACTTTAAGCGTGCGCTTAAGGCTACAGAAAAGGCAATGTCCAGGGCCTTTGACGAGCACGGTGTTGTTACAGCACTGGTTGAGAACCTGAGAGTAATTGCAAACCTCATTGAGGTAAAGCGAATTAATATCGCCGTTGCCTCAAGACTTAAGCGCAAGGATATTGCACGAGGCCACGGCAGATCGCTCTATAAATTAATAGAGCTCTACAATGGCAGAGCGATCGACTATATGTCCATCGTTGGCGAGCAGTTCTCCCGTATTACCGTTGCTACCTCCAAGGAGCTGGTGGAAAATGCGGATAAGCTTAAGGTTCCCGTTATTACCTATAAAGATAATTATATAGAAGTATTCCCGAAGGATCCCCTTCAGGATTCTACATACGAGAAGCCCAGACTGTGGCGCAAGGGAGTATATACTCCTCTTATGATGCACCATTACAGGCTTACCGAGAACCGTGCGGTTGAAACATCGGTAGTCAACTCTCCCTTCGTGTTTGACGTTACCACCGACGACCTTCCCGCTGTTTCCTGGTGGCATCCCATAGGCTTCTGGCAGCATCTTTTCGTTTGGGCACAGCCCATCGTTTCCTGGGTAAACAGACTCTACACCAACGCAGAGATCTGGTTCGTCGACGAGTCGCTGGTATTCTCTAAGAGCGGCCTTAGCGGAAGGGAAAAGAAGAACGAGAAGAGAAAGAAAAAGTACGAGCGTAAGATCAGACGCCTTAACGAAAAGCGCGATGCAATGATCCTCGCACTTGAAACGGTTGTTCATGAGAGCGATCGCCACAGTGCCTCGTATCAGAAGAAGATCTACGACATTAACAACAAGTTTGGCCGTAAGATCTATAAGCTGAAGGCTCGCTATATGCGTGACTGTACCGAGCGTACTGCCGCAAGACTTCTTCTTGAGCGTCTTGTACTTGAGAGAGAAAGACTTGCCGGTATTAACAAGGTGCTTCTTAAGTACCGTAGCTACGGCAGACTTACCTTCTTCCCCAACATTCTTGTAAGATACAAGAAAAAGTTTATTGATGCAATCAACGCCCACAACAAGACAGCAGAGCTGCTGTCCGATATGGTTGGCGTAAAGTTCTCCCAGGTTTCCACATCGGTTGCCGAGGAGATTGTCAGATACGGTAAGATGATTAAATTCCCTGAGATTGTATGCTGCAGGGAGGTAATCGAATCCGTTGACGGCAGAGAGAGAACGGTCGGTGACAGATGGCACGGATACGGACTCTATACCGGAACCTCCGGCTCGCCCTCCGCAAATGGCAACTCGCCTGTTATGTCGGTTGGAGCGATGGGCTATGCTACCGATATGGGTGTGCCCTTCCTCAAGGCTGACTTTGACGGAATGACGATGCTCGGTATGACACCCGGCGGTGTTCCTCTTATTGGATTCAGCGCTACAGGCGAAACCTCTATACCCTTCACCGGTACACCCATGATGCTCTCCGGAGCAGACAACGGCGTGGTGCTTGATGCGGGACTTGAGGGCCAGGATTCGCTGATTCTCGGTGCGGCGCACGTTGGAGATCCTCACTCGGGTATTAACCGCAGAGGTGTGGACGCTGAGTATGCTGACGATGCCGAAGAGGATGCAAAGGATATCTATTCCGGTTGTACAGTAGAAACTCCCCTTGACCTTGAGGCCAAGATGATTGAGGAAAGATTCAGACGTGCTCTTCGTGCAAGAAGTATGACCTCGGTTGACAACATTGCCAACTGGTGGAAGCTGCTCTTCAGCGAGATCAACGTATGGATCATGAGAAAGGTTGGTGTAAGACCTCGCGGCTTCCTTCGCTTCCTCCTTCCTCCCCAGGATCCGTTCATCGAATTAGTTAACACTAAGGTAACTAAGGAGGATGTTGTTGCTCTCCGCTATATTGCGAGAGTGGGCGGCATCATCGAGATAGAATGTAAGAGACTTTATTCGGCAACCAAGACCGGTATCAGACGCTCGCAGCGTAGATTCAGCCGTTGGCTCCACGAGGACATTCAGGTATATAATGATCTGGTCAAGAAGTTTAATTCCGGCCATGACAGACATATGCACATTGAGCCTCTGTCGCTGAACATTCCCGATACCATTAGATTCAGAACCGAGGAAAGACCTCCCATTCCTCAGATCCTCAGTCTTCGTAACAGAGTTAAGCTTGATGAAGGCGCAGCTCCCTTGAAGACAGACGACATTTATGAAAGACTCGTTGAGTATGCAAGAAGCGGTGCGATTAAGTACGCAAGCCCCTTGCGCAGACTTTGGTCTAAGCTGGTAACCCTGCCGCTTATTAACTTCCATTATAAGCATGATCACAAGGCGCGTGTGCTTGCCATTGTGACAAGGGTAATACTCAAGAGATCTGCAAGAACCTATTTGTACCGTCAGGATAACGAGAACAGACACTACCGTATCCGATACGAAAAGGCCCGTGCAATGAAGCGCTATAATAAGCGCACGCTCCGTGCGGTAGGCGTTGCCGGCGATCCCATTAAGTATCAGTCGAAAGTGCATAAGGTTCTCCGTACATACCTGGCAACCAACTTCCGAATCGACTATAACATGCGTATCCGTCAGCTCATTTACAGAGCGCTTTCCATTAGCAATGTTACTTATTGGACGGGAACGTTGCTTATGACCTCGGTAGTTGCGATAGCAGCTGTATTCCATGCAAGTAGCCCCACACTTCAGTGGCTGGTTGCTGCCACATTAGCATGGGCTGCACTGCCGATTATATTCCTTTTGTTAAGAATAGTTTACGATATCGTGATGTTTATCGCCAGCGTGGTGCTCCTCATCACACGAAATATTTGGCTCATTAAGTACGGCGCAAGAGACGTTGAGCGTAACCGCTACGGCGCAATTCTCGACTGCTTCATCACCGAGCAGTACAGAGTTCTCATGGTTAGTGAGAGGGTTCGTCAGAAGCCCAGATCCTCCTCCGCCAGAAAGATGCTTATTTCTACCGTAAACGATTATAACAAGAGAGCGGCGGTTTACTCCGAGATACTCAGAGTACCGATCAAGCCTATTGAAACCACCGCGCTTATAGATAAGCTGTCATCCGGTGAATCCCACGTGCTTCCCGAGATTCAGAACTTCGTCTATGTAAGAGAGCTTGTTGAGAGAGTTGATACTCACGAAAGAGGCAAGACTCTTAAGGATAGAGAACTTAAGGAGATCATCCAGCGCATCAACCAGATCATCAACGGTATAAACGTTTCCGGCACTGAGGATCAGGATCAGGTTGCCATTGACTTCCTTCAGGCAGCAATGCAGCGACTTATCGGTTTCATTCAGACCGAAATTAAGCCTACCCAGAACCAGAGATACGAGCTTAAGCGCGACCTTATTGAGGGTATAGCGCTGTTCGATATCGGAGTAGGTAACAAGGAGCAGTTTGCTCAGGACGTTATCAAGGTGGTAGATCAGCTCGGCGGCAAGGACAGCCGCAGAATCATAGGAATTCTTGCAGAGGATAATATGATTCTTTAAGATTATGAGTAAATAATTCTAATCAATTAATTAATTTGTTTCCAAAAAAATAAAAATATTTAAATTTGAAGGGGGCTGAAAACCCCCGGAAGGAGAATTACAATGAGTAAAGTAAAACAGCAGACCAGAATTGACCTTCTTGTTGAAAGCATTGCTGTAGAGAAGCAGCTTCTCATCGAGATCTGCGACGATCTCGCAGCTTGCCGTGATAACGGAGACAAGAAGGGCGCTAAGGCAGTGTCCAAGGATCTTCAGGCGCAGATCAAGAAGTACAACGGCCTTGTAGGCAACTACAACAAGCTGACCGGTGAGAAGGCTCCCACCGTATCCTACAATCTCCCCGAGGAGATTCTTGCAGGCAGCAACAACTATGGCATCGAGAGCATCGGCCAGCCTGTATCCGCAGCTGTTAATGCGTACAACGCAAACATCTCTATCCTTGACGAGAGAGAGCTTAAGAAGTACCTCAACAGAAGCGACAGAGCACTTCAGAACGTAAAGACCAGACTCGCAACCACCACTAAGCAGAAGGATGAGGCTAAGGGCTATGCAAAGGTTCTTCTCATCATCAACTGCCTCACCTACCAGAGATACATCATCGAGAGACTCGCTGAGAATCTTCACGTTTGCAACAAGCTTGCAGACAAGAAGAGAGTAAAGGCTCTTAAGAAGAATCTCGCAGGCGAGATCCAGGGCTACAACAAGCTCGTTGACGAGTACGAGGTTCTTACCAGAAGCCGTCTTACCCGTGCTTCCGAATCCATTCCCGAGGATATCATCGCAGGCAAGCCCTTCGCAGCAATTCCCGCTATTTCTTACACCGCTAACGACGGTACCTCCAGAAACAGCGATGCTGACGTAGCAGCAGTAGCTGCAGCAGCTGCAGCAGCAGTTGAGGGTGCAAAGGCTAAGAAGAAGCTCTCCAAGAAGCAGAAGAAGGCTATCAAGAAGACCGCTCTTGAGGAGAAGGTTGCTGAGCAGGCTAACAAGGACCTTACTGTTATCACTAAGGGCTATGACTTCAAGATCTCCCTTCTCGAAAGCCAGAAGGATATGAGCTACTACAGATTCGGCAAGAACGTATTTGATATGAAGGCTCTTAAGAAGGCTGCTAACAAGAGAATCAAGGAAGCTCAGAAGGCTCACAAGATCGCTCTTAAGTATGAGGAGAAGGATAACGAGCGTTACTACGCAGTTATCACCAACGATCCCGTAACCATGAAGGCTAAGAAGAGAGCTGACAGAGTTAAGATCGCATCTATCCGTAACGAGATGATGACCCTTCTTAACAAGAGAGATGAGCTTAACAGCAAGCTCCTTTCCATCTACAACGGCTCTGAGGTTACCCTTGACGGTGTAAGCATCAACCAGAAGTGGCGCCAGACCAAGTCCGATGCAGCTGAGAAGTATGTAAACCAGAACCAGAAGCTTGCTAAGAAGATCTCCCGTCTTCCCGCATCCAGTGGTGAGAAGCAGAGACTCTACGGCATCCTTAACAGCAACGTAGAAGCATCCTCTACTCTTGCACTTTCCAAGTATCGCCTTAAGACCAAGGAATACAAGAGCAGCCAGGAAAAGAGAGCTCTTAAGAAGGACATTAAGTTCACTAAGAAGCTCATGGCTCGCAATTCTAAGGACATTAAGTGGATCATCGCTAAGATCCAGAAGCGTACCTAATAGACAGATAATAAATTTACATATCTGTTACTGCTCTTAAATAGGGCAGAAGAGGTGTCGGTTGCATAATGCAGGCGACCCTGCCACAGTGCAAAAAAATAATTTAATTTAAATATTACGGAGGATATATATAATGGCTAAGAAAAAGTCCGCAAGCCTTGAGCAGACCGAGGCTATCAAGACCCGTGCAGGCATGGCTGAGAAGCTTGAGAAGGAAAGACTTGAGCTTAAGAAGGAGATGGAAAAGCTTATGAAGAAGTATGCTAAGGCTACCGGCAATAGAAAGCTCGGCAAGCGTCAGCATAAGGTAGGCAAGGCTCCTAACGACTTCCAGGCTTAATTGCTTCAAATAAATTTCGGAAAAACTATTGCATTTTCCGAAAGAGTATGCTATAATGCATACAGTAAATAGTGTTTTATGGGGCTGTCGCGAAAGTGACAGCCCCTTCACACTACCCTTTGAACGGCCCGCGGCCGTCCACTTGCCCTCTGCCAAGTGGCAGATGCGCCGTCATATTTTATAATATCAGGATTTGTAAGGAGGACTGAGGTAAATGAAAAAGAGTATTAAGGAAACGGTAAGAGATGCCGTAAAGCCTACAATCACCGATCTCGGATACACAATCTGGGACATCACCTATGCAAAGGTGGGCGCAGATTATCACCTTGAGATTACCATCGACTCGCCCGCAGGAATCAATATCGAGGATTGCGAGAAGGTACACCGTGCCATCGACCCCATTCTCGATGAGTGTGACCCCATCGAGGGCTTCTATTATCTCGACGTGTCCTCTCCCGGCATAGAGCGTGAGCTCCGCACAGAGGAGCATATTAGCCTCTCTATCGGCGAGAAGGTTAGAGCAAAGCTCTTTACCGCAAAGAACGGTAAAAAGACCGTTACAGGCATTCTTTCTGCATTTGAGGACGGTAAGCTCACTATTACCGAGCCTGACGGTGAGTGCATTCTCACCCCCGCCGAAATCTCAAAGCTTACTACCGTATTCTTTGAGGACTAAGATTAATATAAAGTTGAAAACAAATTAAATTAACATATATCATTAAAACGGAAAGGAACGTATAAAATACGTGGTACAACGGAAAAATGAACGCAGATTTCTTCACCGCCCTTGACCTTCTTGAGAAGGAAAACGGCATTTCAAAGGAGTATATGATTTCGCAGATCGAGCTTGCTCTTGCAAACGCATGCCGCCGTGAGGTTGGCCCCACAACGGTTATTCGTGTACAGCTTGATCCTGTTAAAAAGGACATGAGAGTTTTCCAGCAGAGAACAGTAGTTCCCGACGGAGAGGTTTATGACGATAAGAGCGAGATTTCTCTCTCCGCAGCAAAGGCTCTCTCCCGCCGTCACAAGCTTGGCGGAGTTGTAGAGACCGAGCTTAAGACCAAGGACTTCCGCCGCCTGTCCGCACAGGCAGGTAAGCAGATGATAGTTCAGGCTATCCGTACTGCAGAGCGTGAAAGACAGACCAGAGAATACGAGGAAAAGCGTGAGGAGATCATCACCGCTATCGTTGACAAGGTTGATACCACCAACGGTAACCTTATTCTCGACACCGGCACAGGATATGCAACCCTTCTTCGTGAGGAGCAGATCCCCGGCGAAAGCTACGACGTTGGTGATAGAATCAAGGTATTCGTCTCCGAGGTTAAGTCTGGCGAAACCCGCGGTCCTATCGTAACTCTCTCCAGAGTACACCCCAATTTTGTAAAGCGCCTCTTCGAGCTTGAGGTTCCCGAGATTGCAGACGGAACCATTCTCATTAAGGGCGTTGCCCGTGAGGCAGGCAGCAGAACCAAGATCGCAGTTTACTCCACCGACGAAAACGTTGAGGCAGTAGGCTCTTGTATCGGTAAGAACAGCATGAGAATCAACGCTATTCTTGCAGAGCTTGCAGGTGAGAAGATTGATATCATCAGATACAGCGAGGACACCTGTGAGTATGTAAAGGAGGCTCTTTCTCCTGCAAAGGTGCTGGACGTTTATCTCGAGGATGAGCGCACCTGCCGTGTTACCGTTGCTCCCGAGCAGCTTTCTCTTGCTATCGGTAAGGAAGGACAGAATGCAAAGCTTGTTGCACGTCTTACCGGCTGTAAGATCGACATAAAGGCGTAAAGCTATGGCTGATTCGCCCATTCGTAAAATACCGACCAGAAGATGTACGGGATGCGGCGAGCATTTCCCGAAAAATACTCTCATCAGAGTTCTCAGAACACCCGAGGGAGAGGTTCTGCTTGATCTCACCGGCAAAAAGTCGGGCAGAGGCGCTTACATATGTAAGAATGCGGCCTGTCTGAAAAAGGCGAGAAAGTCAAGAAGAATTGAAAGCTCTCTTGAATGCTCGATCTCCGAGGAGCTGTATGAGAAGATGGAAGAGGAACTGACGGTTGGAAAGTAATGTAAACAAAAGACTGTACGGTATGCTTGGATTTGCCATGCGTGCAGGAAAGCTTGTGATCGGCACCGAGCCGGTATGCAAGGCCTGTGCAAAGGTTGGTAATCAAAAGCCAAGACTTGTGCTGATAGCTCACACCGCCTCTGATGGGACTAAGAAAAAGCTTATCACTAAGGCAGAGTTTTACGGCATAAGCGCCGTTATAGTTGATATAGATTCAAGCGAGCTTGGCCGCCTTCTCGGCAAGCTCTACGCCCCTGCCACCGTGGCTATTATTGACGATCGATTCGCAGAGGAAATCAGGCTTGCCCTCGAGGGCGGCTCTACCTAAGGCTCGTCGTCATAAACTAAAATGAAAGGGAGTTTCCCCTCGGGGAAACGGTGACTCTTATGACCAATTTACCCATTAAAATAACACAGATTTCCAAAGACTTTGATTTAAAGAGCAAGGATGTTATAGACACCTTTAAGGAGCTTGGCATCGAGAAGAAGAGCGGCGGCAGCGCCGATAAGGATGAGTTTGAGCTCTTCCTCTCTCATCTCACCTCTAAGAATCAGATAAAGGATATTGAGGCATACCGCGAGGGACGCTCTAAGATCAAGAGCGTTAAGGAGAAGAAGGATGCTACCAAGGCTGAAAAGCCTGCAGCTCCCGCCACAAAGCCTGCTGAAGCACCTGCAAAGGCTCCCGAGGCTCCTAAGGCTGCTCCTAAAGCTGCCGAAAAGCCTGCGGCACCCGTAGCAAAGCCCCAGCAGCAGAAGCCCCAGCAGGATCGCAAGCCCCAGGGCGGCGCAAACCAGCCTCAGCGTCCCGATAACAGAGATCGCAGAGACAACAGAGATAATAGAGATAACAGAGGTCCTCGTGATGATAAGAGAGGCAGCTATAACAAATATAGCGCAGCTCCCCAGGAGAATCCCTTTGCTAAGAAGCTGGATAATATGAACAGAAACGCTCAGGGACTTCGCCCCAACGGCTCTCAGAAGCCCGAGAGACGTGAGGACTTTAAGAAGCCCGCACAGCAGCCCCAGCAGAAGCCTGTTGCTCCCACCCCTGCACCCAAGGCTGAGCCTGTAAAGCCCACCGTGCTTCCCGCACAGAAGGCGGCGCTTGAAAAGCAGCAGAAGATGGAGGCGCAGAAGGCCGCAGCTCCCGCACCTCAGCAGCCTAAGAAGAAGGAAGAGAAAAAGGCGCAGAAGCAGCAGTTCAAGACTCTTACTCCTACCGTAAATCAGAACGTTCAGGGCGGAGTAAACATCGGAGCAGAGTTCGCAAGCAACAATGCGGCAAAGACCCGTGTGGTTGATACCAGAACCAGCGATGTTGACCTCTCCAAGTACGACGACAGATATAACGACCATTACTATTCTATTCTTAACGGCGGCGACTCTAAGGCGCAGAAGCAGAAGCTTAAGAAGCAGGATAACCGTGGCCAGAATCAGAAGAGCGCTAAGGATAAGGAGAGAGCAGCTCAGGAAAAGATCAAGAAAATGGAGGCCGAGCGCGCGAGAAACAAGCAGCTTGAGATCACCGTTCCCGATGAGATCACCGTTTCCGAGCTTGCATCCAGAATGAAAAAGACCGCCGCTGAGGTTATCAAGAAGCTTATGTTCATGGGCGAGATGAAGGGCCTCAACGACGTTATCGACTACGGTACTGCAGAGCTTATTGCCGACGAGTTCGGTGTTAAGGTAACTAAGGAAGTAGTTGTTACCATTGAGGAAAAGCTCTTTACCGAGGCAGAGGACAGCGCAGAGGATCTTATCGAGCGTGCTCCCGTTGTATGTGTAATGGGTCACGTTGACCACGGTAAGACATCTATCCTTGACGCAATCAGACATACCAACGTTACACGTGGCGAGGCCGGCGGTATTACCCAGGCTATCGGTGCGTACAGAGTAAAGGCTAATGACAAGGACATCACCTTCCTTGATACCCCCGGTCACGAGGCCTTCACCGCAATGCGTATGAGAGGTGCAAAGTCCACCGATATCGCAATCCTCGTTGTTGCCGCAGATGACGGCGTAATGCCCCAGACTATCGAGGCTATTAACCACGCAAAGGCTGCAGGCATTGATATTATCGTAGCAATTAACAAGATGGATAAGCCCACCGCTAATCCCGACAATGTTCTTAACCAGCTTACCCAGCACGAGCTTGTTCCCGAGGCATGGGGCGGTGACGTTATCTGCGTTCCCGTTTCTGCTCACACAGGCATGGGTATTGACGACCTTCTTGAGAACGTGCTTCTCGTTGCCGAGGTTAAGGAGCTTCGTGCTAATCCCAAGCGCCGTGCAGCAGGTCTTGTTATCGAATCCAAGCTTGACCGCGGCCGTGGTCCCGTTGCTACCGTGCTTGTACAGAACGGTACCCTTCACCAGGGTGATTACGTTATCGTTGGTAACGCAGTTGGCCGTGTAAGAGCAATGGTTGACGACAAGGGCAAGACTGTAAAGACTGCAGGCCCCTCCGTTCCCGTTGAGATCATCGGTCTTGACGACGTTCCCCAGGCAGGTGACGAGCTTAATGCTGTTGAGGACGAGAGAATGGCAAAGAACCTTGCAGAGCAGAGAAAGGAAAGACTCCGCCAGGAGATCCTTGCCGCTAATGCAAGAGTAAATCTTGATGAGCTCTTCGGCCAGATCGCATCGGGCATTAAGACCCTTAATATCGTTGTTAAGGCTGATGTTGCCGGCTCTGTTGAGGCTGTTAAGGCATCTCTTCTTAAGCTCTCTAACGAGGAGGTTAAGGTTGCCGTTATTCACTCCGCAGTAGGTGGTATTACCGAGAGCGACGTTATGCTCGCAGCTGCGTCTAACGCAATTATTTGCGGATTTAACGTTCGTCCCGACAGAAATGCGCTTGACAGTGCTGAGAGAAACAAGGTAGACATTCGTACCCACCGCATCATCTACGAGATCATCGACGAGGTTGAGGCGGCTATGAAGGGTATGCTTGCTCCCACATACAAAGAGGTTCTTCTCGGTCATGCCGAGGTTCGCCAGACCATTAAGGTTCCCGGTGTCGGCATTATCGCAGGCTGCTATATCCAGGACGGTAAGATTACCAGAAATGCGCAGATTCGTATCGTGCGTGACGGTATCGTTATCTTCGAGGATAAGATCGCCTCTCTCCGTCGTTTCAAGGACGACGTTAAGGAGGTTAATGCCGGATATGAGTGCGGCGTAGGTATCGAAAAGTTCAACGATATCCGTGAGGGCGATACTCTTGAGGCGTTTATTATGGAGGAAGTTGCGAGATAAAATAAATGCAGAATGCAAAATGCAAAATGCAGAATTATTACTCGTAAAATCCTTAAAAAGTAAATAAATGATTACAAAACCCCTGATTTTCATGGCAAAAGTATGGAAATCGGGGGTTTTTGTGCCTAAAAAACAGAGTGAAGCATATAATAACCGTAGGGGCATTTCACCTCTTTAATGACTGTTTAAGGAAAAGACATTTTGGAAATAGTAACATTTACTGCGCTTATGGTGGGTGGATCAACCATTTTCGGTGCAGCTCTCGGACTGGTTTTCAGGCGTACAACGAGAGAGTTTAACGATGGAGCAATGTCCTTGGCTGCCGGAGTAATGCTTGCGGCCGCAATAATAGGATTGATCTTGCCGTCGCTTGAGTATAGCGGTGACTTTGGATTTATAACTGCATCGGTCGGAATATTTCTCGGCGCCCTCTGCGTCAATCTGATGGACAGAGTTATTTTGCGGCTTTATCCCGATGAGGCAGAGGGAGTAGAGGAGAGCGAGCGTGCCAGAGGCGTGCTGCTTTTTGTAACTGCAATAGCTATTCATAATCTGCCGGAGGGCATTGCGGCGGGTGTTGGCTTTGGCACCGGAGATGTGGGTGACGGACTGTTTATTGCGGTGGCTATTGCAATGCAGAATATCCCCGAGGGTATGACCGTGCTGATCGCTATGCTGGGTATTGGAATTAAGCCTTTGCGGGCCTTTTTCATAGCCGCTATGACCGGAGTGGTAGAGATAATCGGAACCTATATCGGATATTTAGCGGTGAATATCTCGGTGGCCATTCTGCCCTTTATCCTTGCCTTTGCCGGTGGAAATATGCTGTACGTAATTGCCGATGAGATGATACCGGCATCACATTCTAAGGAAAACCACCGTCCAACATATCTGATGCTTGTTGGTTTTTGCTTTATGCTGATGCTTTCGGCCATATTATAGAGATAAATCTCCCCATAGAGGGAGATTTATTTTTGTTTTTTCGCTTTTTTCCTTGCATATCGTGTAAAAAGTATGTATAATAAAGATAAAAAAACAAGGAGCATACCATGGTTAGCTTTAATGATATAAAGAATAACGCATCTATAAACGAATATATAAAGGCGGCGGACGAGTCGCTTTCCGCTCTGGGTTACACCGATCACAGCTTTGGTCACGTGGGCATCGTTGCCGAGCGTGCCGCAGTGCTGCTCAGTGCCCTTGGTGCAGATGAGCGAAGCGTAGAGCTGGCCAGAATTGCGGCATATCTTCACGATATAGGCAATCTTGTAAACCGTTCTGAGCATTCGCAGAGCGGCGCTGTGATGGCCTTCCGTATTCTTGATAATCTTGGCATGGAGGCCTGCGAGATAGCCACCGTTGTTACCGCCATAGGAAATCATGATGAGGGCACAGGCGTGCCTGTTAACGATCTGGCGGCGGCTCTTATTCTTGCGGATAAGTCTGACGTGCGCCGCAGCCGTGTAAGAAATACCGATCCGGCAACATTTGATATTCACGATAGGGTAAATTACTCGGTAGTAGAGTCCGATCTGTTGATTGATACCGAGGGTAGAACCGTTCGATTGGTGCTTAAGATTGATACCGAAACAGCCTCGCTTATGGATTACTTTGAGATCTTCCTCGGCCGTATGACTATGTGCCGCAGGGCGGCTGAAAAGCTTGGTCTTGATTTTAAGCTTACAATTAACGAGCAGAACTTTATCTAAATTAAAGAGGTAAATTATGAGGCAATTTAATGTCAGCGGAATGAGCTGCGCCGCCTGCTCTGCAAGGGTGGAAAGGGCGGTTTCGGCGGTGGACGGGGTAGACAGCTGCTCAGTCAACCTGCTTACCGGATCAATGGCCGTGGAAGGCACCGCTGCTGATGAAGCAATAATAGCCGCGGTGGTATCTGCGGGCTATGGTGCCAGCCTTAAGGGCGCGGAAAATAAGCAAAATGTAAATAAAAATAGTCATAATGATGAGAAAAAGGCTATAACACGCAGACTTGTCGCATCGGTGGCATTGCTTATGCCTCTAATGTATCTTTCTATGGGATACGTTATGTGGGGAGCGCCTCTGCCCACCTTTCTCGTAAATAGACCTGTTATCATCGCAATTCTTCAGCTGGTAATAAGCGGTGTTATCTTGGTTATAAATCAGCGCTTCTTTATCAGCGGATCTCGCGCAGTTATAAATAAATCGCCCAATATGGATACCCTGGTGGCACTGGGCTCCGGCGTATCTTATATATACAGTGTCGTTGTCACTGTAATAATGACAACGGCAGAGCATTCGTCACACTACCTTCACCAGCTTTATTTTGAGTCGGCGGCTATGATACTTACTCTTATCACCGTGGGCAAAATGCTGGAGGCAAGGGCAAAGGGCAAAACCACCGATGCTATAAACAGTCTTATCGACCTTGCCCCCAAGATGGCAACCGTGCTTAGAGACGGTAAGGAAATAAGTATTCCTGCAACCGAGGTCAGGGTGGGGGACATCTTCCTTGTTCGTCCGGGTGAGTCTGTGCCTGTGGACGGTGTGGTGCTTGACGGTGTCAGCAGTGTGGACGAGTCTGCTCTTACCGGTGAGTCTGTGCCTGTGGATAAGCAGGCCGGTGACAAGCTTCTTGCCGCCACCAAAAACACCTCCGGATTCTTGAAGTGCGAGGCCACCCGTGTTGGCGAGGATACCGCCATAGCCTCTGTTATTAAGATGGTCAGCGATGCCTCTGCGGGCAAGGCTCCTATTGCCAAGCTTGCCGACCGTGTTTCAGGCATATTCGTTCCCGTGGTGCTGGGCATTGCTCTGGTTACCTTTGCGGTATGGATGATTTTAGATGCCGATTTTGGCAATGCGCTTTCACGGGGAATATCGGTGCTGGTTATCAGCTGTCCCTGTGCCCTGGGCCTTGCTACCCCTGTGGCAATAATGGTGGGCAGCGGTGTAGGCGCAAAGCATGGCGTGCTGTTTAAGAGCGCCGAGAGCCTTGAGCTTACGGGCAGAGCAGAGGTTGTTACTCTTGACAAAACCGGTACTATTACCAAGGGTCAGCCCCGAGTGACCGATGTTATCTCTGCGCCCGGTGTTGAAACGAAGGATCTCCTCGCCTATGCATATTCTCTTGAGCTTTCAAGCGAGCATCCCCTCGCTCGTGCGGTGGCAGAGTATGCCGTGAGCTATGATAAGGGATATTCTGTCAAGGATTTCAAGGCGCTTTCGGGTAGCGGTGTCTATGGAAAAATGCATAATGCAGAATGCGGAGTGCAAAATGAGATGTATGCAGGCAGCTATAAGTTTATTTCCACTATCTGCGATATATCTGCCTTTGACGGAGAGTATAACAGACTGACTGCTGATGGAAAAACGCCGTTGTTCTTTGTTCTTGATGGCGAGCTCCTCGGTCTTATTGCGGTGGCAGATACCGTCCGCGAGGATAGCGCCGAGGCTATCAGTGATATGAAGAAAATGGGTATGCAGGTGGTTATGCTTACGGGAGATAACTCACGAACCGCTGCTGCCGTAGGTAAGGCGGCAGGTGTGGATGAGGTTGTTTCCGACCTTCTTCCCGATGGCAAGGCCGAGGCAATACGCACTCTTCACAGCCGTGGCAGGGTAATTATGGTTGGCGACGGAATAAACGATGCGCCCGCCCTTACGGCTGCCGATGTTGGTATGGCTATTGGCGGTGGAACGGATGTTGCCATCGAGTCGGCAGACGTGGTTCTTATGCGTGACTCACTCTCCGACGTGGTCGATGCTCTGCGCCTTGGCAGATCGGTGCTTCGTAATATTCGCCAGAATCTGTTCTGGGCATTTTGCTATAACCTGATTGGCATTCCGCTGGCGGCAGGACTTATGGGACTTCAGCTTGATCCCATGTTCGGTGCGGCGGCAATGAGCCTGTCCTCTGTCACGGTGGTTATGAATGCACTGCGACTTAATGGATTTAAGCCAAAATATAAGAAAATAAACATAACAGTAGAAAAATCAATAAAAATAGAGGAAAATTCTATGAAAATTACAATGAAAATCCAGGGCATGATGTGTCCCCATTGCGAAGGCAGAGTTCGCGATACTCTTTCTGCTCTCGACTGTGTAGAGCATGCCGAGGTTAGCCACGAGCGTGACGAGGCAATTATTACTCCTAAGGGCGATTGTCCCCATGACATTCTCATCAGTGCAGTTGAGGGTGCAGGATATAAGGTTATCTCGGTAGAATAAGACCACAAAAATAAGCAAGGTTGCGACGAAAATTCGTCGCAACCTTTTTGTGTGCAGAAAAAATATCTTGATTTTTTTCTGAAATTATGATAAAATTATATTACGATAACATCTTTGGAGAGGATTTTATGCACAAGATAGGCGACAAAGTAATGTATGGCGCCGCAGGCGTTATGACCATAGTTGATATACGGGAGGAGTCCATAGCCGACACCTGCCGCAGTTACTATGTCCTCGTTCCCACCCTTTCCAGGTCGGATTCACAGACCTTTGTGCCCACCGATAACGAGCGTCTTGTTGCTACTATGCGCCCTCTGCTTACCAAGGATGAAATCGTTGCCCTGTATAACGGCTCGACAGCTCTGCCCGAGATAGAGTGGGTTACCGAAAACCGTGCTCGTCAGGAATATTTCAAGCGACTTATGGAATCGGGCGATAGGGGAGCTATGCTCTCTATGATCCGCGCTATTGATGAAAGTGCGGCTCGCCGTGAGGCCGAGGGCAAAAAGAATTTCCTCACCGACGAGAATGCAAAGGCAAAGGCAATAAAACTTCTTCATTCAGAGATAGCCGTTGTGCTTGATATTCCCGAGGATGAGGTTAGCGTATTTTTAAAACAACTCACTTGATTAACATAAAGAAAAGGCCGTCACACGACGGCCTTTTGTACTTTTATTTAATTACTTCTGTACAAGGTGAACTGCGAAGCCGCAAATCTCGTCCTTGAAGTATACGAACTTAGGCTTGCCACTCTTGTCATCGTAAACGATGCTGCTCTCGTCGAACTCAAAGCCCATTCTGGTGAAGTAAGCGATTGCTCTGTCAACAAAGTTGGTGCGGATGCCGATGTGGCCGTGTGCGCCGGGGCCCTTCTTGTGCATGAACTCAAGGCACTCGCCTGCGAAGGTAGACTTGCTGGTTTCCTTAAGGGGCATGCCGAAGAGAAGGTTGAAGAGCTTTGCGCCCTTTTCAGCCTCTTCCTTAGACTCGTTGTTAAGGCCCATGTGTACGAACTCAAGGCCAAGCATAACCTTAACTGCGTTCTTGGTAAGTGCGGTGATCTCATCCCACTTCTTATCTCTAACGAGGTCATCTGCTACCATGAAGGAACCGCCGCAAGCAACGATCTTGTTGAACTTAAGGTAGTCGAGAAGGTTGTTAGCATTGATACCGCCGGTAGGCATGAAGGTAAGCTGACCGTAGGGAGCAGCCATAGCCTTAAGCATCTTAAGACCGCCTGCAGCCTC
>JAGCLY010000046.1 GCA_017646745.1 Clostridia bacterium | reverse complement strand
GACCTATAGGTCTGCCTATGGATTCAGCGCCCTTTTTTGTGCTTATTTTTATCCTTTCCCAGCGTCCTATGGGGCAGAACTCGCTTGTGTATTCAATTCCCGGTATATCAAGGTCGGCTCTGTGTCTTTCAATGGCAAGGTCTGTGTAGGGGAGATGCCCCGCATAGCTTCTTTCTGTAAAATATCCGTACATACAATCCTCCTTTTTCATGGAGTTTTGACGGTGGGCATAGGGCTTATACAACAACCAAACAATTTGAAAGGTAATTTATATGAAAAAGAATAAAAGATTCGGTCTTAATACCGTTACCGATCTGAAGGTTTTTCTTCTTTTCCTATTAGATAATATACGTTATCCTGTTGACAGGGCAACCGTGATGAGCATTGCCACCGAGAACACCGACGATATCTCGCTGGACTATGATCAGTGCCTTGCCGAGCTTGCCGATTCGGGTCATATCCTTTATGACGAGGTGGATGGCGAGAACTATTATATGATCTCCGATAAGGGTAGGGTGGTCGCATCCGAGCTTTATGATAATCTTGATGAGGGATTTAGAGAGCGCAGTCTCAGATCTGCCATAAAGCACGTTTCTCTTTCCAAAAGCGGTGCTTCTATCAAGGCCTATATTGAAACCACCGACATCGGTCGCTACCGTGTTACTCTGCAGGCTCACGACAGATTCGGCGAGCTTATGAGCACATCTCTTACCGTTAATTCGCTGGCAGAGGCCGAGCAGATAAAGAGAAACTTTGAGGCCAAGCCCGACGGTGTATACAGAGGAGTTCTGTTTTCTGCCACCGGAAAGATAGAGTATCTCTCTTAAACAGTCAAATAAAACGTCAATTTGCACAAAAGTGTAAAACATTTTCTGTGTAAAATTGTACAATCTTTTGATAAAATAAAACAAAAGTCTTGACAAATTGTAAATAAATAGCTATAATTATAACATTAACGGAAGTTTAAAATATGGATACTTATTTAAGCTTGGATATAGGAGAGCTTATCCTCCTTTGTCGCAGCCATAATGACGAGGCATTTGACGAGCTGCTTCGCCGCTATACGCCTATGATGCGTAAGGTGATTCTTAGCTTTGATCAATCCTCCTATGAGTACAGCGAGCTTTTTTCCGAGGCTTGTGTTGCCCTTCATATTGCGGCGCAGAGATATGATCTTTCGCAGAACGAGGTCACATTTGGCCTTTACGCACGTATATGCGTCCGTAACAGGATTTTAGATCTTCTTCGCTCGGCTGAGATTGATCACACCGCTGCTTCGCTTGACATTGAGCTAATGGCAGATGATGACAGCGTAGAGCAGAGGCTGGCTGACAGGGAGATTTTTGATATGC
Source organism: Clostridia bacterium (assembly GCA_017646745.1). Taxonomy (GTDB): domain Bacteria; phylum Bacillota; class Clostridia; order Oscillospirales; family CAG-272; genus UBA1740. Next base: position 9,526 of record JAGCLY010000046.1, on the reverse strand, counting down.
TGCTTAACTCGGCCAGAAATCTTCTGTCTGATTATGAATACCGTGTTTTAATGCTTCACATTCAGGGATATAAGACCGCCGCTATTGCAGACATGCTTTCTCGCAGTGCTAAGTCGGTTGACAATGCCAAATCCCGTCTTTTCCGCAGATTACGGAGCGAGATTGGCGATATCTCTAAAATTTAATTAGTTATTATGCCCAAGGTAGCTTAAGGGAGAGCGTTGGTTATACAAAGGCGTCGGTTGGAATCCGTCTCAGGGCAAATATTTAGAAACCTATCAAGGGAGAAAAGACACAATGTACCAGGACGAGACATTGAAGTGCAGAGACTGTGGCAACGAATTCGTTTTCACAGCAGGCGAGCAGGAATTCTACGCACAGAGAGGCTTTGAGAACAAGCCCTCCAGATGCAAGGAGTGCCGCACCGCAAAGAAGAATGCGCAGAAGAGTGCCAGAGAGATGTTTGGCGCAGTTTGCGTAGAATGCGGTAAGGAGTGCCAGGTGCCCTTCAAACCCACCGAGGGAAAGGCTGTTTACTGCAGCGAGTGCTTCGCAGCAAGAAAAGCAGCACAGGACGCAGAGTAAGCTAACCGCTTAAGCGACCCCTTCAAACAAAAAAAGAGGATTTGGTTTTCCAAATCCTCTTTTTTGTTATTTTATTTCAAAATATGAAATGTATTATTTACATTTTGATGCTTTATTCAACAACTTCCTCTTCTGCATCGGCTTCTATGGGTGCATCATCTTGTTCCTCACTTAACCGTGCCTTTACCCTCTTGAACAGGATCAGCAGAGATATGGCAAGAGCTGAGAGACCTAGGAACCAGGATATAGGATATATGGTGTAGATGCCTATCAGCGAGTTGAATTTTTCGGTCGGGAATACAAACGTGACCCAGATTGCCCTCAGCACACATATTGCGCCGATGCTGACGATCATAGGGATGGTTGAATATCCAAGTCCACGCAGAGCGCCTGACAGGGTGTCCATGATTCCGCACATAAAGTATACTGCCAGCATGAAGCTCATAAGCTCAAGTGCCGCTGAGAGCACGGCCTCCTTGTTAGGATCTGCCGCATCAATATACAGCTTTGCAAGCGGCTCACCGAAGAGGTTAAGCAGCTGGCCTCCAACAATACCGATTACCGTAACCTGGATAACAGCATAGATAATCGACTTTTTGATTCTGTCCGGCTTCCTTGCGCCGTAGTTTTGCCCGGTAAAGGTCATTGCGGAGTGCAGATAGGAGTTCATGGACGTATGGACAAGACCCTCAATATTTATGGCAATGGTCTTTCCCGAGATATCCGAGGTGGGCAGGGTATTTATACCTGCGGTCAGAATGATGTTGGAGATAGAGAACAGCGTGCCCTGGAAGCCTGCGGGAAGACCGAGGGCAAGAATTTTCTTCAGTAATTGGGGATCAATTTTCAGTTCCCGTGGATTCAGTGTGTAGGGCTTTCCTTTTCTTTTTAGCAGGATCGTTATTACTGCTATAGCCGAAATATATTGTGACGCTATGGTGGCAAGCGCAACGCCTGCAACAGACATATTGCATACAATTACAAGGAAAAGATTGAGCAGAACGTTCATAAGACCGCTGAGCGAAAGAATGAACAGCGGCGTTTTCGAGTCGCCCACAGAGCGCAGGGCAGCGGCTCCGAAATTATATACCGACATGGCAGGTATGCCTGCACAAATTATCCTCATGTACAGCAGGGCTCGGCTCATCAGCTCCGGCTTAGTACCCATAAGTGTGAGGGCGGGGGAGGATATCAGCAATCCCAAAATACAGAAGCCAATACCGCCAAGGAATGAGAATACCACAGAGGTGTGGACCGCCCGTGAGAGCTTATCAAGCTCTCTTGCGCCGTAGCTCTGGGCAATAACAACGCCCGAGCCTCCTGCAATTCCCATAAGCAGGTTTACAATAAGGTTGGATAGCGAGCTGGTTGATCCTACTGCGGCGAGCGCAAGCTCATCGCCCGAAAACTGTCCGACAACTATATTGTCAGCCATGTTATAAAAGATCTGCAGCATACCCGTAAGTATGATGGGTATAACAAATTGGATCATTGGTACAAACAAAGGACCTTCGGTTAGGTCACGCTTTGACTTGCTTTTTGTCACACGGTATCCTCCTTTTTTGAAAGCATTAACATTATTTTAGTCGCTTTATCGCACTTTGTCAATCTTTTTTTGACAAAAAATAAAAAATAACTAAATGTTAAAATAAATTTAAAATATTTTGTAATTAACACTGTACAAATTATATTTTATGTGCTATAATAGTATGAAGCAAAATGCGCTCATTTTAAAATTAAGTATAAAAATTAAGACATAGGTGCTTATGGAGTATAAAAGAAAAAGAAACGGACATAACGGCCAAAGGCCGAATATGAAAAAAGAAAGATTCAGAGAGGAGCCGGACGAGAACGTTATCTTCGGCAGAAACTCTGTTAAGGAGCTTTTGTCAAGCGGCAGGGATATAGAAAAGCTCTATATTCAGCTTGGCGAGCGTGAGGGCTCGGTAAACCTGCTTTTAGGTATTGCCGCTGAGCGCAAGCTTCCTATTCATGAGGTGGATAGAGCAAAGCTTGACAGCATTGCCTGCGGTGGAAATCATCAGGGCATAATTGCTATTGCTGCCGAGCGTAATTACGCTACGGTTGAGGAGATACTTGCTTACGCTGAGGAGAAGGGTGAGCCACCATTCATCATTATCCTTGATGGCGTAGAGGATCCGCATAATCTTGGCGCTCTTATCCGCAGTGCTGAGTGCTCGGGCGCACACGGAGTTATTATTCCGAAAAGACGCGCGGTTGGACTCACCTCTACTGCGGTAAAGGCATCTGCCGGTGCTGCCGAGTATATGAGGGTTGCCAAGGTAACTAACCTTGCTACCACTATTGACGAGCTTAAGGAAAAGGGCCTTTGGTTCTATGCTGCTGACATGGACGGTACAAGCTATTACGATACCGATCTGTCCGGTGCTGTTGGCCTTGTAATGGGCAGCGAGGGCTTTGGAATATCCAGGCTTGTTAAAGAAAAATGCGATTTTGTCGTTTCCATACCCCTGTACGGAAGCGTTAATTCATTAAACGTATCCTGCGCCGGTGCGGTTATTATGACCGAGGTTGCAAGGCAGAGAAAGAGAAAGTGAGGTTACAGCGTGATGAACGAGAATCAGGAAAACGCTTTGAACGCAGTTGACGGTGTCGAAGAGGTTGTTGCTGAGGCAGCTGCCAACGATGTTGCTCCTGCTACTGAGGAGAATACACCCGATGCGACTAATACCGAGGCTGGTGAGTCTGTAGCAGAGGCGCAGCCTGCCCGCCCCTTTGTATATGCTCCCAAATTTACTGAGGTCAGTGAGAGATACAGACGCAGAGGAGATATTAGAATCCGAGAGAGACTTGGTATCAAGTCTGTTCCCGAAAAGGAGATTGTTGCTGACAACCCGGATGAGATCAAGCTTGATCCCACTGCTGAGTTCGATGCGGATTTCCTCGGAGCGCAGGATGCCAAGACCCCCGAGAACTTTGCTGTTGACGAGAGTGACGAGTCTATTAACGTAATTAAGTTTGCCGATCCCGATGAGCAGCTTGAGGCTGAGGCAGAGAAGGAGAGAGAGGAGATTAAAAAGCTTCTTGCATCCGATTCTTCTCCCGTTGCACCTTCTGAGCCCGAGGAGAAGCAGGACGAGCCTGAGGCGGCAGAAGAGACCGCGGATGAGGAAAACGAGGAGTACACTCTCCCCGATCCGGATTCTGAAGACTTCGGCGTATATGAGTTTGAGGCGGTTGAGCCCGACCCCGCTCCTGTGGAGAACAATCCCGCAGAGCCTGCTGATAAAAAGAAAAGTAGCAAGAAGGCAAATGACAGAGAGTTCAGCAACCCTATTCAGCGTGATATGATCAAGGACAGATTCCTTGACTCTCTTATTTCTATCAGGATCAGAATGATAGCGTCGATCGTATTTGCCCTTGGTATTTTAGTATTCGAAATTCTTTCTGCAGCAAAGGTATTTGATTTTAATGTGTTTGAGGGTACAAGACTGTACGCTACTGCCGGAATTGTAGATTTCCTTCTTTCAGCCTGTGTGCTTGCGCTCTGCTTGCCTGAAATTATAGTGGCGATTAAGGGACTTGTTGGCAAGAAGCTTACTACCGATCTTCTTCCCATACCCATGTTCCTTATATTCGGCCTTTACACTATGACGGTTGCCATCGTAGGCGTATCCCAGTATGCGCTCCTCGGCTTCCTCTTTGCTATTGTTACTATTCCTACACTGGTTTCCTCCTTCTATCGTACAAATGCTGATTTCATCGCATTCAAGATGGTATCTCAGCCTGACGATAAGCAGGTTATCGATCTTCAGAACACAAGAGATCTTAAGGTTGAGAACAAGGCTCTCGACGGCGTGGTTGACGAGTACAAGTCTAAGCTTTCCCGTACCTACGTTGCATCCTTCGTATCCGACTTCTTTAAGAATTCCGAGACTATGGCGGTTTCTCCCGCTCATTTCGGACTTGTATACGGTATTCCCTTTGGCGTTGCGCTTATCAGCGGCCTTGTTGCTTTCTTTATTGCAAGCAGCTTTGTAACCGGTATGGCAGTATTCTGCCTCGTTGCAATGCTTGGTTGTCCTGTTTTCTCTATGATCTCCGGACGAATCTCCTTCCTCCATGCGCAGAAGGCAGCTCTTCTTACCGATAGTACCGCTATTGGCGAGGATGCATATGAGGATTATTCCAAGGTTGATGTATTTGCCTTTGACGATACTGATATCTTTGGCCCTGAGGACGTAAATCTTAAGAGATTTATGCTTTACGGCGACCGTGAAAATATGGAGAAGGTTATGCGCCAGATGTGCGCCCTCTTCGCTGCTGTAGGCGGTCCTCTTGACTATATGTTCTCCGGTATTATCGACAACAGGGTTCGTCATAAGACTGCAACCAACGTTATTATTGAGGATGACGGTATCTGCGGTGAGGTTGCAGGTCATAAGATCTGCGCCGGCAGCCAGGAGTATATGACCAGAAACGGTATTGCTATTCCTTCCGCAACCTCCGGTCGTGAGAGCGTTGGCAGCCTTGATACTATTAAGATTATGTATTCCTCCGAGGACGGTGAGATTACAGCTAAGTTCTATATCAGATATTCCTTCTCCGAGGAATTCACCAGCACCATTCCTTCTCTTCGTGAGTCGGGAATCATTCCTCTCGTATATACACGTGATCCCAACGTATCCTGCGAGCTTCTTAACACACTTACAGCCGGCAACGGTAATATGCAGGTTGTTAAGCTTTATAATCCTGTTAGCGTAGAGGAGGTTCAGAACCGTGCAGAGGCCAGAATGATTACCTACGGCGACAGACTTGATGCTGCCGGAATGATCGTTCTTGCAAAGAAGTATAACAGATTCTCTATCTACCTTAAGTTTATAGAGCTTTGCGCAGCGGCTATCGGTATGCTTCTCGGTATCGTGCTTTCCATTATCGGAATTCTGAGATTCAATCTTGTTATCGCAGCACTCTGGCACATCGTTACCTGCGTTGCAGCAAGATTCCTCAGCAAGTATGCTTTCCTTAGGGATGCAAAGAAGGACGACGCTGAAAATTAATAAACCACAGCTTCCGTGCCATTCGTAAGGGTGGCACGGAAATTTACCGAAAGGACTGAATAAATGCAGAACAAAAATATCTCGTCGGTATTAAAATCGGTTTCTAAGCCGGGCAGATATATCGGTGGTGAATTCAATAGTATTATTAAAAATAAGGATGAGGTAAAGTGCCGCTTTGCCTTTTGTTTCCCGGATACATATGAGATAGGTATGTCTAATCTCGGTGTAAGAATTCTTTACGACGCATTAAATAAGGACAGTGACGTCTGGTGCGAGCGTGTCTATGCTCCCTGGACGGATATGAAGGAGAAGATGGAGCAGTATTCCATTCCTCTTTCTGCGGTTGAGAGCGGTGATTCGCTTGATTGCTTCGATCTTGTTGCATTCTCTCTTCAGTACGAGATGTGCTATACCACCACTCTCGCCATGCTTAAGCTCGCGGGATTCCCCATTTGGGCAAAGGATAGGGCAGAGGATTGCCCCATCATCGTTGGCGGAGGTCCTTGTGTTTATAACTCCGAGCCCGTTGCAGAGTTCTTCGACCTCATTAATATCGGTGAGGGCGAGGAGGTTCTACTTGAGATCTGCCACCTTTATAATAAAATGAAGGCCGACGGTACATATACCCGTGCAGCCTTCTTGCGTGAGGCATCTCATATCGACGGCGTTTATATCCCCTCGCTCTATGAGGTTTCTTATAATGATGACGGAACTATTAAGGAGTACAAGCCTCTTTACGATGACGTTCCCACCAAAATAAAAAAGCGTATTATTGAGGATATGGATAAGGCCTCTTATCCCGAGAAGCTTGTTATGCCTTATATCGAAACCGTGCATGACAGAATCGTTCTCGAGGTTTACCGTGGCTGTATCAGAGGCTGCCGCTTCTGCCAGGCGGGCATGGTTTACCGTCCTATCAGAGAAAAGTCGGTTGAAACTCTTTGCAAGCAGGCAAAGTGCCTTTATGACAACTCGGGTTATGACGAAATTTCTCTTATTTCGCTTTCTATAAGCGACTATTCCGAGCTTCCTCGACTTACCGACAGCCTTCTTGAGTGGACCGACGCCTCTCACGTTAGTCTGTCGCTCCCGTCTCTTCGTATTGACAGCTTCTCGGAGGAGCTGATGGCGAAGGTTTCCTCTGTAAGAACCGGTGGTATAACCTTTGCTCCCGAGGCGGGTACACAAAGACTTCGTGATGTTATTAATAAGAATGTTAGCGAGGAGGATCTTATGCGCTCGGTCGGCATTGCCTTCCGTGGCGGTAAGAGTAACGTAAAGCTTTACTTTATGAACGGACTTCCTACCGAGACTGATGAGGATATCGAAGGCATCTCCGCTCTCGCTAAGAAGGTTGTAGATCAGTATTATGCTATGCCCAAGCCCCAGCGTCCTAAGGGACTGGGTGTAACCGTAAGCGTTTCTTGCTTTGTTCCCAAGCCCTTTACTCCCTTCCAGTGGGAAAAACAGGATACCTATGAGGAGCTTATGAGAAAGCAGGCTCTGCTTAAGTCCTGCATCACCGACCGCCGTATTAAGTATGCTTATCACGACGCTAAGGTTTCCTTTATCGAGGCTGTCCTTGCCAGAGGCGACCGCCGTCTTGCTCCCGCAATCGCATATCTTGCCGACAAGGGGCAGATGTTCGATGCCTGGGATGAGTTCTTTAACTACGATCTCTGGATTGAGGCATTTGAAAAGTGCGGTGTTGATCCCGCCTTCTATACCTCTCGTGGCTTTGGACTTGACGAGGTTCTTCCTTGGGATATTATCGACATTGGCGTGACAAAATCCTTCCTCCTTCGTGAGCGTAACAAGGCCTACGAGGGTAAGACCACTCCCTCCTGCGCAGAGCAGTGTAGTGGATGCGGAGCAAATAAGCTTGGAGGTAAGAACAGATGGTGCAAGTAAATACTACTAAGCTTTTTCTTCGTTTTAAGTTTGTAAAACGAGGCAGTTTGCAGTACATTTCTCACCTTGACCTTGTTCGCACTATGCATAAGGTTATTGTAAGAGCTAAGCTTCCTCTTTGGTATACCGAGGGCTTTAATCCCAAGCCCAAGATGATCTTTGCCGCTCCTCTTTCTATTGGTACCGAGAGCGAGTGCGAATATATGGATCTTCGTATGTCCGAATATATTGAGCCTGCTGAGGCTATGGCTCGTATTAATGCAAATATGACCGACGAAATGCAGGTTATAGAGGCATATTATCCCGACAGCAAGTTTACCGACCTCAAATGGATGTCATATCGCATCACCGTCGGTGACGTTAATACGTCAGATGATCTTGCCGATCGTTGCAATGAGCTTCTTTTGGAAGAGCAGGTTGAGGTGCAGAAGAAAAACTCCGATCAGATGATCAACATTCGTCCTCTTATCAGTAGCGCTGTTGCTAAAAGAGTAGAGAACGAGATTGTTATCGATGCTGTGCTTTCTGCGGACCCTTCCGCCTTCCTTAATCCCGAGTATGTTGTTAAATATCTCCGTGATAAGGGCGGTTTGCTTTCTTCTCCCGATCTTACCTCGGAATACTACGAGGTTAAGCGACTGAATGCTTATTTTGCGGACATGACCGAATTCAGATAATTGCATCAATATTAAAACCTGATAACCGCCTGAGATGCTCGAGAGAGCGTGTCAGGCGGTCCTTTGTTACCTCTGCGCTATTATCGTCGCCTACGCTAAGATATCCTATCATCTCCACAAAGCAATCCTCAATGTCGCGTATATCATCGTGGCTGACCGTAAGACTTATATACTTTACTTTTTCTTTAAATTCATCGTACACAGCTTTTGCATATTTTTCTGCGTCATCATCTTCGACACTTAGCGAGACGATCGTATCGGTTATATCCTTAATCTGGTTGTTTAAAACAATAGTATTTACGGTAGTAAATGCTAAGACGGCGATCAATATCGCCACGGAAAGAATCTTTTCCTTCATTTATCGACCTCATCCTTCAATATTATATTAATTCGCCCTGAATCGGCAACCGTCATCAGAAAAATTCTTTCCGGCAGCAGTCCCTTGCTTGACAATACTCTGCTTAGCTTTTTCTTTGTATAATTGTTTGCACTCAGATTGCTTTCTATAATATTTCCGTCGATTATAACGGCATGCGCCATCTCTGAATCCTTCTTTTTTAGTATGGATAGCGTTCCGTTTTTCTCAATTGCGGCATAGTATACCTCCTCAATATCTCCCACACCCTGCGATCGCAATTCGGATAATAGCTCGTTTATAGATATTCTGTTTTCTTTTAGCATGTTTTGCAAAAGTCTACCTTTATATATAATATACTGCGGTTTTCCTTCAAACAATGCCTTCATCTTCTCCGACTTGTTTTTTATGGTTGACAGTATGATCTCTAAAGCAAGTATAAAAAATATCGGTATAATTGCGTTAAGCAGGGGAATGTCAGGGTTATCTATAGGTATAGATGCAATCTCGGATATCAGCAGTGTGCTTACCAGTTCGCTTACGTCAAGCTCGCCTAATTGTCTTTTTCCCATCATCCTTAGTGAAAAGGATAAAATTATATACACAATAATCGTTCTAACAACAACAGATGTCAAAAAACCACCTCCTTTTATTAATTATTCTATAAATCTTGCACAATAATTCAAAAAATGCAAAAAAATCGAAAAAAGGTATTGACAAATAGGGAAGGTTGTTGTATAATAGAAAAGCTTACAACTTGTGAGCACTTGATCATTGAAAATTGAACAACAAGAAAATAAGAATTAAGACATTGTGTTTCGGGGGAGACCTCGAAACGGTGTAGTTCTTGTCAAACACATTGAGAAAAAACTCAAAAGTAAGAAGAAGCTAGATTAAAGATAGCTCTGAAAAAGGATTTAGGTTCCGAAAGGGATTTAGATATGAATTTTTTAGAG
>JAGCLY010000045.1 GCA_017646745.1 Clostridia bacterium | reverse complement strand
GTAGTAACTGAGCCCACAGTGATTTCTACTGTTACCACTCCTGTAACCAGTGCAGTAGCACATACAGTAGTAGCAGATGAGGAACCTGTAGTAATTCCTGTAACCGAGGCTGCGATCTACGAGAACACTGTATCCGAGACAATCCTTGAGGATGAGGTAATTCCTGTAGTAACCGAGCCCACAGTGATTTCTACTGTTACCACTCCTGTAACCAGTGCAGTAGCACATACAGTAGTAGCAGATGAGGAACCTGTAGTAATTCCTGTAACCGAGGCTGCGATCTACGAGAATACCGTATCCGACATACTTCTGAAGGATGAAATCATTCATACTGAGGAAGCTCCCGTAGTTATTTCTACCACAACCACCCCTGCAAGCGATCCTGTAATTCACACAGTAATTCGTGAAGAAATTACAGTTCTTCCCACTACAAGCGAGGCAACCATTTATGAAAATGTTGTTTCAAGCACCGTACTTAAGGAAGAAGTTATTCAGGAATCCCGCACCGTCATTGTCGACGAGCGCATTATCGAGGCTCCTGTGGTTCGCAGTGTATTTGAGGCGGTAGATTCTGTGTCTGAAATTTCCGGCGATCCTGTTGTTGAGGAAATTAACAGACCCGAGGATAGAGTAACTTCAATAAAGAGCATTACAACAACCATCATAGAGGATAACGAGGTCGTTCTCCGTGTTACCGAGCATCAGCCTGTTTCTGATCCTGTTTACAGCCCTGTTGTATTGACAGAGGAAACCGAAACAACAGCTGAATCTAAGCCTGTGGCTAAGAAGAATCCTCATATTTCCACTATTCCTACAACCGTTGACGGAAGAGTTAAGCATGAGGATCCTATGATTCCTACACTTCCTCCCATTGCGGCGAGAGGCATCGGCTCAAGAGCTAACGAAGCTCCTTACGTGCTTCCTGCTACAGAGGATGGCAGAAGAATTATGGCAACATACCAGAACGACTCTACCGATGAAGGCGTAGCTGATAATAACAACGAAATCCGCAACGCTCACGATATTCCCATAGCACCTATGCTTGATAGGGAAGCACCCGCTGACAATGATCAGTCCGAGCCTGTTATTCCTGTTTCCGAGACACAGCCCGATTCCACCCAGCCCTCTGAGCCCAGAGTGCTTGTTGCAGATGCCGACGTTGAGATTCTTATGGGTGATGATGAGGAAGAGCCTGTAAGCGAGCCCGAGATTGTTGAGGAGCCCGATGAGGAACCTGCTGAGGAACCTGCTGAGGAACCTGCTGAGGAACCTGCTGAGGAGCCCGCTGAGGAACCTGCTGAGGAGCCTGCCGAGGAGCATGTTGAGGAGCCTGCCGAGGAGCATGTTGAGGAGCCTGCCGAGGAGCCCATTGAGGAGCCTGCCGAGGAGCCCGTTGAGGAGCCTGCCGAGGAGCCTGTTGAGGAACCCGTTATAACAGTTGAGGAAGAAACCGCAGAAGAGCCTATCGAAGAGCCTATTGAAGAGGTCATACACACCGATGCGATTCACGCCGATGAGCTTATGACCGACGAGGAGGCTGAGGAGCATATCGAAATCATTGAAGAAGAGCCCGGCCGTGTAAGAACCGGCAAGATGGATGTAATAAACCTTGATACCATTTGCGAGCACTTTGAGGATGGAGATACCGTTACTCTCGAGGCACTTAAGGAAAAGAAGCTTATTTCCGCTAAGATAGGAAGAGTAAAGATCCTTGCCCGCGGTACTATGACAAAGAAGCTTGAAATTATCGCAGATAGCTTCTCGCTTCAGGCTGTAAAGATGATCACCCTTGCGGGCGGTCGTTCCGAGCAGTTCAAATAAAATTAGCCTACCGATACGGTAGACAAAAATAGAGAGATGCCCTCGGGCATCTCTCTTTATTATTTGAAAAGAAAAAGGCGAGAAATTTCTCGCCTTTTCTACATTTATATTATATATATTATATTTCTTTTGCAAGATCGTCCATTACAGCCTTTATTCTTGCGGAATTAACCTTCAGTATCTCTCGGTCATATGTTAAAAGTCCGTTTGTCTCATCCTCCACGTCGGATACCTGGGTATAAACTAGAGCGCAGATACCACCCGAAATAAGAGGCTTAATCTCCTCGCCGTAAAGCTTTATCAGGGCGGTTTCGTATTCCTCTGCGGTCTCAAATCCGCCGTAGCCGTACTCGCTTTCGCCAAAGATGTGTCCCTTTACACGGTGAGAATAACCGCCAAACTCGCTGATAACGATAGGTCTGCCATCGCGTCTGCCGATTTTAACCTTCTTGAAGTAAACGTGGCGTGAGTCAACATCGCTTTTCCTTCTCCAGAACCAACCGCTTGTAGCATCATATATTCTTGTAGGATCGTATGCTTTTGCTTTGCTGTACATTTTGTCGGCAGAGAACTGTCCCCATCCTTCGTTGAATATGGTGTAGTAAAGCACCGAGGGGAAGAAATGAAGATGATCAAGAGTACCGTACATATGTTCTTCGAATATGCTTCTGGATTTTTTGCTCTTGTGTCTGAACAGTATGGGAATACGCTTTAATCCAACCGTAGGAAGAGCGGTGTCAATGAAGAAGGAGTAGTCCGAATTATTAACCATATCCTGGAACACAACCATGCCAAGCTTGTCGCAGAGATGATAGAAGATCTCAGGCTCAACCTTAATATGTTTTCTCAGCATGTTAAAGCCGCATTCTTTCATTTTTAAAATGTCGTCTTCATATCCCTTGCTTGTTGCGGGCAGGAAGATTCCGTCGGGATAATATCCCTGGTCGAGCAGGCCGTTGAAAAGATAAGGCTTGCCGTTAAGCATAAGTCTAGGAATGCCATTAATCTTGCTGATGCCAATCTCACGCAGGGCAAAGTAGCTTTCTATTTTATCCTCTCCGCATTCAAGGGTGAAGTAGTAGAGATAAGGATCTTCGGGCGACCAAAGGTGAATTTCTTTGGGTGCAATATTGATTTCCTCGCCATCAAATTCAAATGCTTCACCATTTGCGAGAGTGATTTTCTTATGCTTTGCACCGCCGAGAACTCGTATTTTTACGTTGCTTACAGTAGGGAAAAGCTTGATTTTTACGACGTAGCTTTCAGGTACGCTCTCAAGCCACACCGTCTGCCAGATTCCGCTGACGGGAGTGTACCACATACCTCCACGGTTTTTGGTCTGCTTGCCATAGGGGTAATTTGGGTCAAGATCGTCCTTTACAACAACGTGAAGCTCGTTTTCACCATTTATCAGCAACTCGGTTATATCAAAGCAAAACGGCAGATATCCACCCTCGTGATCTCCTTCATGATTGCCGAGTTTATTGCCGTTTAGATAAACGGTGCAGATAGTATCCACTGCGCCGAAGTGCAGAATAATGTGACCTTTATTAAAGCCTTCGGGAATGGTAAATCTGCGTCTGTAATGCATAAGATGACCGTCGGGAATAGTCCTCTCAATGCCTGACAGCAGGCTCTCGGGGGGGAAGGGAACGAGAATCTGTTCCTTATACTCGGGCGCATCGCCCGGCTTTGTTATTGCAAAATCCCATTTGCCGTTAAGGCAGAGGAAGGAATCTCTGACCATAGAGGGTCGGGGATATTCATTCCACGGCATGGTTTTGTCCATGTCGTCTATATATTTTGTTTTGAGCGTAGGATAAATTACCTTATCGTTCTTTTTCATATTTTTCTCATTTCACTTTAATATTTAAAATTAATCTTATTTTATCATTTTTTTATTATAAATACAATAGCTTTATCTCTTTTTATTTACAATAAACAAAAAAAGTGATAAATTTTCTACCTCCCGGTTTAATTAAATTAGATATAAGTAATTGAAAATAGGCCCATACTGTGATATAATATATTCTGTTGAGTTATTTCATTTTGATGACAGATGTAAAAAAACATATAGAAAGGATGTGAAAATATGTTTAGAGAAGGATTTGATAACGATAAATACCGCAAGCTGCAGTCGCAGAAAATCAAGGAGCGTATATCACTTTTTGGTGAGCGCCTTTATCTTGAGTTTGGCGGTAAAATATTTGACGATTTTCACGCATCAAGAGTTCTCCCCGGCTTTGCGCCCGACAGTAAAATAAAGATGCTCATCGAGCTTAAGGACGATGCGGAGATCATCGTATCCATAAATGCCGAGGATATAGAGAAAAATAAGGTCAGAGGCGATCTTGGAATCACATACGATCACGATGTGTTAAGACATATAGATGCTTTCCGTGGTTATGGCCTTTTTGTCAGTGCGGTTGTTATGACAAGATATACTGCCAGCCCTGCGGCCGAGGCCTTTAAGACTAAGCTGGAAAACCTTGGACTTAAGGTATATAAGCATTATGACATACCCGGCTATCCTCACAATATTCCTCTTATCGTTTCGGAGGAGGGATATGGCAAAAACGAGTATGTTGAGGCTACCAGATCCATCGTAGTGGTTACTGCCCCCGGCCCCGGATCGGGCAAAATGGCTACCTGCCTCTCTCAGATATATCACGAGAGCAAAATGGGACGCAAGTCCGGATATGCTAAGTTTGAGACATTCCCCATATGGAATCTTCCTCTTAGCCACCCGGTTAATCTTGCATACGAGGCTGCTACGGCAGATCTTGCAGACGTAAATATGATCGACCACTTCCACCTGGAGGCATATAACACTCTTGCAGTTAACTATAACAGAGATGTTGAGGTATTCCCGGTGCTTCACTCTATGCTGAAGGGAATTCTAGGTGAGTGCCCCTATAAGTCTCCTACCGATATGGGTGTAAACATGGCGGGATTTTGCATTTATGACGATGATGCCGTTTGCGATGCGGCAAAGCAGGAGATCTTGCGCCGTCATTACAATGCTCTTTGCGACAGAAGAAAGGGTAGTAGCAACGATGCTGAGATAGATAAGATAGAGCTGCTTATGCAGAAGCTTTCCATCTCTGCTGAAAACGACAGGAAATGTGTTGATGCTGCTCTTATTAAGGCAGAGCAGACAGGTGCTCCCGCAGTTGCTATTGAGCTTGATGACGGTAGAATTGTCACCGGTAAGACAAGCTCGCTTCTTGGCGCATCCAGCGCAGCGTTGCTTAACGCAATTAAGGCGGTTGCAGGTATTCCCGACGCAATGGATGTTATTTCTCCCGAGGTTATTGAGCCTATACAGAAGCTTAAGACAGCATATCTCGGAAATCACAACCCCCGTCTGCACACCGACGAGATCCTTGTTGCTCTCTCGGTTTCTGCTGTAAATAACCCATGCGCCAAGATGGCGTTTGAGGCTATTCCGAAGCTTAAGTATGCAGAGGCGCATTCTACGGTTATTCTCTCGCAGATAGATGCTGCTACCTTCAGAAAGCTTGGCATGAATCTCTCCTGCGAGCCGCAATATCAAACCAAAAAACTCTTCCATAGATAAAAGAAAGGAAAAATGTTATGGTATTCAGTCCTAATCACCCCATACTATTCGTGTTGGTCGGAATAATTATTGCCGCCGTGCTGGGACAGTCGGTTTATTTCCTCATTAAGTCGGTAAAACGCGCTAAGGTAATAAAGATGGATCCCCAGCTTATTAAGAAAACCATTATCACTGCCGCAATCTTTACTATTGCTCCTGCGGTTGCTATAGTTATCACGGTTATCTCGCTTTCCCAGTCGCTGGGAATCGCATTGCCCTGGCTTCGTCTGTCAGTCGTAGGCTCGCTCTCTTACGAGGCTATTGCCGCGGCTAATGCTGCCAGCGGTATGAAGACCACTCTTGCCGCTCTTGCGGAAAATATGAGTGCTTCTCAGTACGTTACTATTGCAATCGTTATGACCGTTTCTATTATGGTAGGTATTTGGCTCGTTCCCGTTGTTGCCAAGAAGTATCAGTCCGGTCTTATGAAGTTTGAGAACAAGGATAAGAAGTGGAGCGATATTCTCCAGAACTCGCTCTTCATCGGTATGATTTCCGCCTTTGTTGGCTTCGTGTTCTGCGACGTTAGCCGTCTGTGGAGCGAGTCTGCCAGGGTAGTTACCAGCACCGATCCCGCTACCGGTGAGAAGGTTGTTAATACCTTCAGCGCAACCTCTGGTCTTATTCCTGTTATTGTAATGGCTGTAAGTGCGCTTTCTATGTGCATCTGTGGTCTGCTTATCAACAAGCTTAAGTGGAAGTGGGTTAACGATTATGCACTGCCTATCTGTATGATCATAGGCATGATCGTTGCCATTCCCGTATCTGCATTACTTGGTTAAGGAGGAAAGTGTGATGAAAGATAAAAAGAATCTTACATATATGGACACCGTTCACCGTGACGGTCGAATCTGGAACATTTCTATGATGGTAATTCTCCTTATGTTCCCCCTTGCAGTATGGCTTATATTCGGTGAGGGACCCGATTGGCAGGGTGTTGGTCTCGGCCTGCTTGCAACTGCTCCCATGTATTGGGCTGTTGGTGCAGTTGAGGTTATTACCTTTATCCCCATGCTCGGCGCCGGCGGATCCTACCTCTCCTTCGTTACCGGTAATATTTCTAACCTTAAGCTTCCTTGCGCTATTAATGCGCTTGAGAATGCAAAGGCTGATCCCAAGAGCGAGGAGGGCGAGATCGTTTCCACCATCGCTATTGCAGTTTCCTCTATCGTAACTATCGTTATTCTCGCTATCGGCGTATGCCTTATTCTTCCTCTTGAGCCCGTGCTTTCCAGCCCTGCGCTTAAGCCCGCATTTGATCAGATGCTTCCTGCGCTCTTCGGCGCTCTCGGTGTTGCTCTTGTATCCAAGAACTGGAAGATCGCTATTGCTCCCGTAGCCCTTATGCTCATACTCTTCATCTTTGTTCCCGCACTTGACTCGGGTATGGTTGGTATTATGGTTCCCGTAGGCGTACTCTTTACTATTGCAGTATCCAGATTTATGTATAAGAAGGGAATGCTTTAATATGTGGTTGCCTATTCTTATCGTTTTATTAGTAGTTTATTTTGCGGTTATCTTTATCCGCGCATTGCTCTTTGTTCCTAAGAAAAATGAGATCGGTACTGTAAGCGAGGTTAAGGTTGATGCTGAAAAGGCCACAAATGACCTTGCCGAAATGATCAGATGCAAGACTATCTCTCACAGAGATGAGAGCCTTGATGACGTAGCCGAGTTTGAGAAGTTTGAGCAGGTTCTGCCGGGGCTTTTCCCCAATATTCACGCAACCTGTGAGTTTGAGAAACCCGGCGACAGATCTCTCCTCTTTAGATGGAAGGGCAAATCTCCAGATTCTCCCAGTGTATTTATGGCTCATTACGACGTTGTAAGCGTAGAGGAGGCCGATTGGACTCGCCCTGCCTTTGACGGTATTTTGGAGGACGGATTTCTTTGGGGCAGAGGTACTCTTGATACCAAGGGTACCGTTAACGGTGTTCTTCAGGCGGCTGAAGCTCTTATTGCCTCCGGCTTTGTTCCAAAGAATGATATTTACTTTGCCTTTGGCGGTAACGAGGAGGTAAATGGCGATGGCGCTAAGACTATCGTCGATCTCTTCCGTCATCGTGGCATCACCCCCGGTCTTGTGCTTGACGAGGGCGGCGCGGTATGTACTAAGGTGTTCCCCGGTGTAAAGGCTCCCATCGCCCTTATCGGTACGGGCGAGAAGGGTCAGCTCAATATTAAGTATACCGTTAAGGGTGGTGGCGGTCACTCCTCATCTCCTAAAGCAAACGGCCCTGTCATCCGTCTTTCCAAGGCTGCACTCAAGGTAGAGAAGGCGTCCTTCAAATACACTCTTTCCCAGCCTGCTGCCGAACTCTTTGACACCGCCGGCAGACACTCCACCTTCCTTTATAGAATCCTGTTCGCCAACCTCTGGTGCTTTGCTCCCGTGCTTGCACTGTATGCAAAGCTTTCGGGCGGCGAGTTTAATGCAATCGTTCGTACCACAACCGCCTTCACTCAGATGAGTGGCTCTAAGGGCGCAAACGTTATTCCTGCGGTTGCAACCATGGTTTCTAACCACCGCATTATCCCCGGTGAGAATGTGGAGAGCGTTGTTGCCCACGTTAAAAAGGCGGTTAATGATGACAAGGTTGACGTCAGCGTTATTAACGGAATCAACCCCTCTGTTATCTCTAAAACCGATTGCGAGGCATACGAGCGTGTTCGCAGCACCGTTGCTGAAACCTGGCAGGAGGCTATTGTTTCTCCCTATCTCATGGTTGCGGGCTCTGATTCCCGTCACTGGGGCGCTATCTCCGACAAGGTATATCGTTTCTCGGCAATGGCTCTTTCTAAGGAGGAGCGTGGTATGATCCACGGCAACGACGAGCGTATTCCTGTTGAAACTATTTGCAGAACCGTAGAGTTCTATATCAGAATGATGAAAAAATGCTAAAAACAAAGGCGTTTCCATTTGGAAACGCCTTTTAAATATATAATTTACTTTGTTAATTCCCAAAAAGCAACCGCGCCTGCCGCCGCTACGTTCAGCGAGTCAACGTTGTGCTTCATAGGTATTCTCACGGTATAGTCACAGTCAGCAATAGTGTCCTTGGACAGACCGTCGCCCTCGGTACCTAGTATGATAGCCAGTCTTTCCTCTGCTTTAAGCGCAGGGTCATCAATGCTTACCGACTTGTCGGTCAGTGCCATTGCCACCGTCTTAAAGCCTAAGCTGTGTAATCTTTCTATGCCCACTTTAGGCCAGTCCTCGGGCATCTCGCCAATTCTTGTCCATGGCACCTGGAACACCGTTCCCATGCTGACTCTTACTGCTCTTCGGCACAGGGGGTCACAACAGGTTGGTGTTATGAGCACCGCATCTATTCCCAGCGCAGCCGCCGAGCGAAATAGTGCGCCGATGTTGGTAGAATCTGTCACTGCCTCAAGCACAGCCACACGGCGGGCATCCTTTATCAGCTCCTCTACTGTGGGCAGAGCAGGGCGCCTCATAGCGCAGAGTGCACCTCTCGTCAGCTCAAAGCCGGTCATTTTAGTAAGCAGATCACGATCGGCTGTATATACGGGAATGCCGGGGCATCGATCAATAATATTTGCGACTGCGCCGTTTATAAGTCGCTCGTCTGTCAGTATGGAGATCGGCTCATATCCGGAATTAAGCGCCACCTCGATTACCGTGGGACTCTCTGCAATAAGTATGCCCTTTTCGGGCTCTAATTTGTTTCTCAGCTGTGATCCTGTCAGCCTAACGTATACGTCAAGGGAGGGATCGTTAAAATCTGTTATGTGAATTATGTTTGACATATTTTCTCCTTGATGAAAAATCGGCAAGGGGGTCTTGCCGATTTTGGCCTACCCGATAGGATTCGAACCTACGGCCTCAAGAGTCGGAGTCTTGCGCGCTATCCAGCTGTGCCACGGGTAGATAAAAATAAGTTATTCAAATTTTGCTCTTGTAAGTTATCGAGACGCGCGCTAAAGCGCTATCCAGCTTTCCTCTTGAAACATAGTCGTACTGCTCACGAGGCTAGACCTCGCTCCCATTACTCCTTGTTTCGGCGCATTCGCCAAGATAAAAACAACACTTAGTTGTTTTTATCTGCTCACCACGGGTAGATAATTACTTAAACATTCTACCATTTTTATCCCACAATGTCAATATTATTCACTGAAATCTTTTCGCTACTTGCAAAACAATTCCTTTCGCATTATAATTCTATTATCAAATAAATATTCTTTTTGTCGAATAAAAAATGCATGAGCCTTTTTATATTAAATGAAGCAGTTCGATATGCTTATGACTTGATATATTTGATATTTATCGACAGAAAGAAAAAAGAGCAAGAATAAAAGGAATTATATCCATTTACTATTGCTCTTTTATGTTGTATAAGAGTTTGGCCTTAGCACATGTTCGTATTTTACCGGTTATATGCGATGCTCACGCTTAGTGGAATTTTCAAATCTTAGATAAGAACCTCATAAAATAATTACAGTTCGCATAGCGCAGTATACTCTCTGTAATAGGCTCCGTATCGCATCTCATCGGTATCCTTGTAGCTTTCGTAGCTTCCAAATATTTTCAGAGCCTCATTAAAATCCACCCATCTTGGTTCAAGGCCGTTTTTGATTTCATTTTCGGTCATGGCGCGCTCGCACTCTCCACGGTAATCGCAGAGGAAATAGTGACTTTTAAAGAACCACTCGTGGTAGTATTCCTCAAGGGTAATAGAGTGTGTATGGGCATCGACTCTGACACCCGTTTCCTCTCTTAACTCTCTTTCACAGCATTCCTTAAGGCTCTCGCCCGATTCAAGTCCGCCGCCGGGAATAAGATACTGATCTATCGCACCGTAATAGCTTAGTAGTATTTTGCCGCCACGGATCAGTATACCTCGGCACCCCTCTGCCGTTTTTGTATATTCGGGGTATCTGTCCTCACCCAATATCTCGATAATCTTCATTTTATTTACCCATAAACTCGTCGATCAGAGAGAGAACCCTCTCGTCGCTCTGGTATCCAAAATCGTTTGCATTTATCTCAAGTGCTTCTCCCGGAATATGCT
The DNA here is from genome assembly GCA_017646745.1 of Clostridia bacterium. GTDB lineage: Bacteria > Bacillota > Clostridia > Oscillospirales > CAG-272 > UBA1740. The sequence continues at coordinate 6,779 of JAGCLY010000045.1, read as the reverse complement.
CGGCGCGCCCCTTTTCTATGTAATATTTCAGGCTGTCGTAGCCATCAAAGCCGCTGATATGTACCGGATGGCGGTTTTCGTTCTCTATACGGTTAACAAATCGCTTATAGATAATATCCATCTCTGCCCGCATTACCAATGTCAGCACCTTGTAGCCTTTTTCGGTAGCTATGCTGTGAAGCTTCTCTAACTCATGGGACTTGAAATTTGCCTCCAAAATTACATCTTCGCCAAGAGAAGAAAGCTCCTCAAAGCCATATGTCATCAGCGACATTGTAGCTACCGAAAGGCGCAGATTTTCCTCTCTGTCAGCAAATCCGATAGTGTCGCCTAACACCTCTTTGATCTTGTCCTTATACATCACGACCGCGCCGTAACGCTTCGACAGTATTCCTGCAAAGCGGGATTTGCCTACAGCCAGATCGCCTGTTATAATAAGCAGTCTTTTCATTTCTTCATCTCCAGGTAGGGAAGCACCTCAAAGCCTGCCTTCTTGTATACGTGAATAGCTCTCTCGTTTTCTTCCTCAGCCTCAAGGCGGAATATTACATCCTTATATTTGTTATCTAAGTATTCGAAGAACTCGCTGCCGATGCCCATTCCTCTGTAATCCTCTTGAAGATATATATCCTCTATCCAGATGCAGGGCTTGCCGAACTCGGTAGAAAAGCTTTTCGCCAGCATAGAGTAACCGATAATTTTGCCCTCGCTCTCGAAAATATAGCCCTCAAGATAAGGAGAATTACTCACGCAGGCATCAAAGTCGGCGTTGAATATTTCGTTCGACCCATTAGTCAGCACGGCAGGGGAAGAGTAGAAGACGCTCATCATCTCTAAGATATCTGACTTGTCTTCCTTCTTCATTCCTCTTATAATAAATCCCATCTTTATTACTTGTCCCCTTCGGATCTGTTAATAGATTTATCGGTTTCAAAGCCCTCGGGATATCTTTTCCTAAGCTTTTCGATATTTGCCTCAAGTATATCCTCGAGATTTACACCGATCGCAGTTGCCGCCTCGGCAAGATACCAGGCTATGTCGCCAAGCTCCTTTTTGAAATGCTCGGTGTCAAGCTCGTGTCCGTGGGCAAACCACTTTTTCACTATGTCAATGGCCTCGCCCGACTCACCGCACAAACCCATTACGCTGTTGATAAGCATATCCTTTTTGTCAAGCTCGGGGTTTACAGTCCTCATGGCCAGCTCTTGATATTCATTTATTGTCATGTTAGTTCTCCTTTATACTGTCAATGATTTCTTTTGCCCGAAGCAAAATAGGCATCTCTCTGTTTGCAATCAGTCTGCCGAGCATGGATTGTAGGTTCTTTTCGTATTCCTCTACAGCCTCATCGTAGCTCATGCGCAGGGTAGAGAGATGAAATTTATTAGCCTCGTCCTCTGTTAGACTTGTATTTCCAAAGGAAATTGCACGACAAAGGAAATAATTGTTTACATTATGCCTATGTATAAGGTTGTAATAGTCGCCGACAACGCCGATTTTGCAAATCACCTCAACCTCGGCACCCAGCTCCTCTTTAAGCTCTCTTGCTATGGCTTTCTCAAGATTTTCGCCGCCCTCAACTCCGCCACCCGAGGTTTCTATAACTACCGCACGGCCAAAATCGTCGTCACGGTCGGCACGCACAAAATAGAAGTATCCCTCGTCATCATAAACGATAGCCCTCACAATATTTCTGTCGTGATCGGTGTATTCATAAGGCCACTCGTTATCAAGCAGCTCTAATTTTATCTCTTCAAAATGATTCATATTAAAAAATACCACCGTTATACTTTTTCATAGCGTAAAATGCTATCGTGATGCCAACAGCCAAGCCGAGAATCATGATTGCAGTGCCTACCAGTGTATAAATATCCTGTTGTATGTAAAGGGCTATAGCCATAAATGCGCTATATACTATAATACTTGCACCTGCGATAATAGTGCCGAGCCCCACCAATCTGCCGAAGGGAAGTCTGTCCTCCTCGCTTACACGGTGGCGGTGGTAAGAATGAAGCGAGGATATGTTTCCACGCATATTTGAAATGCCGAGGATGATGCACACGGCACCTACCAGCACTGTAACAATGACACCTAACATAAAAGCTCCTTAAACTATGTTATCTTAAACCTATATGTGCGGCAAGAAGCATGGACTCATTAAAATCCTCGCACAAAATGACCTCTTTATATCCTTTGATATTGTGTTCCTTGATCTCACCGTTCTTTCTTTCTAAAACAATCGCTTCTTCATCAGAAAGGTAAGAGATCGCAATCTCGGTATCGTTTATGACACTGTTTCCATTGTATGGATCAAACCAAATGGGGCATTCTCTGTTCACTTGACTTGGATCGATAGTTTTTTCCTCTATCCAATATGTATCGTTAAAGCTTGCCCTGAAAACATATTGAATCGTTATACAAATTTTTTTTGCCTCAGTAGGCTCAGTAATAGACTTATTCATTGCTTTTTACCATCCTGGATTTTAGATTTGTCGTAGGTCAAAGATTTACTATGGGTTGTTTTTTTTGTTCCTCAATAGGTGTAACTATGGGCTTTACATCCTTGTCGAGCAAAACTGTCAACCCAAATTTCAACATTCATTATTTTACTTCCATGCTTAACATGATAGGGGATGCATTGTAAGACTTATCCGCCCATCCTGTATATCTCTCTCCGTTTTTATCATATAGCTCCGCTTCTTCAATCCAAATGAAGATAACAATTTCTTTGGTTTCTCCTGCAGAAAAATCAACCGTTAATTCGCTGAAGATTTCACTCTTTGAATTGAAATGCAATATTGAATCGGGATCGTTTTCTTTGTGATAAAGCTCCTCGCGTTTATCATAATACTTATACACGCTAAGCTCACCGTCAATGATGATTCCAACTCTTAGAAAATCAACAACATATTTATTCGTCTCAACTAATTCTAATGATAAATTGTATGTATCATTCGTTGAGCTTGTAATCTCAAATTTGTTTACATTGGCATTTGAAACATTGCTTTCAGTGTTTGTGAAATCAATATTTGAATAATTTTCTAACGGTTGATGATTGAATCCTTCGCTTGAAAAATTGAACGAATTGACCTTTTCACCGTCAACAACAATACTTGCGTTTTCATTGGAACATAGTACGTCGAGAGAGCATAAATGACTTCTGTCACAGCTCGCAAGAGTAAATAGAAGAACTGAAATCAAAATACTGCAAAGTGTCTTTTTCATGATAAATGCCTCCTATAAATTTCTAGTTTTCGATTAGTTTCCTAACCATTTTTATTATATCACATACACATCGATTGTAAATGGAACTTGTTGATTTAATTATTTCATTAAAGCTGCTGAGCTTTGTTATAATATTTGATAAAGCGTTTTTTGTTGAAAATTATAAACTTATATTCAACACCGCTTATCATCCGGAAAGTCGCAATGGGAAAAACAATCCATTTCCATGTGAGTTTACAAATTTTATTGATTGGGAATACAAGATTTCTATACGCTTTATCTACTGTGAGTTTATTAGTCTTATAAGTAACCGAATTTTCGTCAAGATATAAAGCACCGCCTAATATGCCGTTATGGCATAAGCTACAAATAAATACCTTTTTCATTTTGACTCCTTATAAATTGGATTTTGTTTCTTTATTGCGTTATTGTCAGGCAATAGAAGGATGGTCTTTCGGGATACGTTTTATCAGGAGTATTCCAGATTGTAGCATTGTCAATCTCTCTGATATGCTCTATTGTCAATTCGTTAACTGAGATTGTTTTTCTGTGGACGAAAGGTCTGTTCTCAAATTCGTAGTAATCTAACCAAACATGCCAAAATTAAATACTATCCGATTTCTGCAAGGCAGTTTTTATGTATTCAATAATTTGATTTGCTCTGCCGTCAGTATAGTACCATTCAAGATAAACACCATAATTCTTGTCAGTGTAATCCTGCACAGCAGTAAAGGTGTTCAGAAAATAGTTATCATCAGCACCGCCATCATATATTGTGCCGTTATCAATATTTATTTCAAGCGGATAATTTTGCAACGGTGCAAATTCCGGCAAATGTGAATTTGAAGCAATAAATCTACATGCACTCATACGATCACACTCCTTTGTTAAAGAGAAGATTATTTTTCTATATGTATACTAAAATCCTCTTCCGTATATTTGTTCATTACATTTTGGAAAAACGCAATATCGTCATCTGATACGCCCATTAAATACATTTCTGTACCGTAATGTGCACTACAGAATTTGCGCTGTTCACGCTCGACGTTGATTGTAAAATACTTTGTCATTTTGTTATATATGCTCTTATCAGTTGGGTTTTCTAATAATAGCTCTGAAATCAATTCCTCAGAAACCGCTCCTTTGATAGAAACCTCGTAATTATCTTCCGTAGGGGTTCCGTACAATGATGCCTGCCTGATTTCAGCGGCCTCTTCTCTCCAGCATCTGATTTCTAAACTGTCTCCTACATGCACGAAATGTTTGACGAGTTCTTTCCACCAAAACGATGATATATGGTGATCTATCATTTGTAAGCTAATTATGCTCATAAAACACCCCCCAATTGAAGTTTATCGTAAAAACAGCACTGTAAAGCGTTGCACCGAATCGCACCAACGCTTAACGCCTATTCGGCTCGATAAATTGGAATTTAATGAATTATGATGGAACCAACAAGCAGAACAACACCAAGGGTGAAAAAGACACACCCTATTACAGTATTCAACTGATTTGCAAAGAAACCAATCATTGCGGCACCGGCAGCACAACAAAATATCTGAGCCTTCTTTTTCATAAAACTCCTCTTTAAAATTCAAATTTATGGATTAGATACCTAACCATTTTTATTATATCACATACACATCGATTTGTAAATACAAAAATAAACCCCGAAACCGCAATGGTTTCGGGGTATCATCGTGCAAAACGTTGCACCAAATTTGTACCTACATTTAACGATTATTCTGCTCGATAAATTGGAATTTGCAGTTATTTGTAAATTAGCGTTTCGGGATGGGAGAACACAAGTGAAATATTCTTGTTGGGATTGATAAGCAAATTTAGGATACCGGGTTCTTTTGTTCCCAACCGTGTATCCATAACAAGCTTTCGATAAGGTTTAAAGCCGCACTTTTCCTGAACTCTTTTGGATTGGTTGTTAAAATCATAATATCCGCAGGTTAAAAAATCTAAATTCAAATTGTTGAACAGATAGTTAATTACAGCCCCTACAGCTTCAGGCATAATACCTTTGCCCCAGTAATCCTTCGATAATACATAACCAATCTCACGTCCATAATAGCTATTAAATTCGGTCAGTTTGTCTTCAAGTCCGTATTTTTCAACACCAAGAGAACCGATTACTTTGTTATTCTTTTTGAAAACAATAGCAAAGGTTTTATTTTCTTTGATAAACATATCCAAGATTTCCTGCGTTTTTTCGATAGTTTCGTGATGCTTCCAGCCTGCCATCTCGCCAACTCCCGGAACAGATGCATATTCGTTGAAATCGTGCAGGTCGGATTGCTTAAACGGACGTAATATCAATCTTTCTGTTTCTATAACCAATTCACTAATCTCAAAGTTTGCGTTCATATATAAATGACCTCATCAAATTGGAATTTGTTTCTTAAATATTTTTTCCATGTCATCTGTTGGTTCATAGCTGATTTTCCAATCAAGCACCGAACCTAATATACCGCAATGCGTACAGCGGGTGCCAATGTATACCCACTTTACACTTCCATTTTCTCTGCGTAAAAATCCCACTTTCACATTGTGTTCTTTTGATGTTTGACATTCAGGACACTTGCACAATATGGGATGTGCGTCTTCCCATACCTCTTCGCAATCCAAAATAATCTTCTTTGTTCCACAGGTAGGACATTGAACCTGGATTGCTTCCTCGTTGAAATCAATTCGCAATGCTAAAACATCACTGCCACAAGCATGACATACAACAGGTTTGATATCTATGTTAGGGAATTCGGTATACTTTTTCAGGTATTCATCGATATCGTCTGCACAATCTCCGTACCAATATTCTCTTGATTTATCAATAATATAAAAATCCTCCGTAAAGCAATATGTGTGAACGGTTCGTCAAATTCAAGTTTATCGATTAGATACCCAACCAATTTTATTATATCACAAAAGGTACTGTTTGTAAATACCTTTTTGGCGTGCGTAGTGTTGTACCAAATTTGCACAAAAAAGACGGCTCAACGTATAGTCAAACCGCCTTTTTGATTAAAGCAAATCGTGCTCGATAGATTCAGCCATCTTGGCTTTGTATTCATCGAAAATGTGAACGCAAGATTAGAGGTAATTTCGGTGTTGCAATGTCCGAGGTGCTCGGAAATTGCCTTAACATCAAATCCGTTGTTGATAAGTAGGCTGGAGTTGCTGTGTCGGAGTCCGTAAACGCTTTGAGAGTAGGGAAGATGTGAAGTTTTCGCTATCGCGAAAGTGAAGTTGCAAGCAGTGAAGTTTGGGCTATGCCCAAGTGAAGTTAAATTTGCCACTTCGCCGTTAGGCGAAACTTCACTCACGTAGTGAACTTCACTATCAAAGATAACTTCACTTGCCCGTAAGGGCAAATTTAGTTGTTCTCGAAGAGATAAAAAAATGCCCAGCGTGAGCTGAGCATTTTTTGTATTCGACCAAAGGTCGAAATTATCTCTTCGTGAACTGTGAGGACGGTGGCGGAGACGCAAAAACAACTGAGTGTTGTTTTTAGTCCGAATGGCAAAGGCTTGACCTTTGCCAACCTC